>CALLXS010000112.1 GCA_937875295.1 uncultured bacterium
AAAAAAAGACCTTTTTACAAAGGTCTTTTTAAATATAAAAAATTTACTATTATTATTTAATTATTTATTATAGAAATGGTAATTTTATAACTTCAGCAATGAATTTTTTACCGCGAGCTTCTATTTCTATTTTTGTCCCTGGAGCTTTAAATTCTCCTTTTACATATCCTAAACCTATAGGTTTATTTAACGAAGGTGATAAATTTCCGCTTGTTACGTTACCAATTTCATTTCCATCTTTTGAAATTAAATATCCGTGGCGAGGAATAAATTTTTCAGCTTCTACTACAAATCCTACTAATCTACGTTTTGGACCCTCTTCTTTTACTTGCTTTAGGTAATCGCTACCATTGAAATCACCTTTTGCTAATTTTACAGTCCAACCCAATCCAGCTTCATACGCATTAGTAGTTTCGTCAATATCATTACCATACAAACAGAAACCTTTTTCTAATCTAAGAGTATCTCTACTTGCTAATCCTACAGCTTCTATTTCGAATTCTTTTCCAGCTTCCATTAGTTTATTCCATAAATTTTCTGCGTCTGCTTTTGAGCCCTTCAAATAAAGCTCAAATCCTAATTCTCCAGTATAACCAGTGCGAGAAATTATCATATCAATACCAGCTAACTTGCCTAATTTAAAATTATAATATTCAATTTCTGATAAATTCAAATCAGTCAATTTTTGTAGAGTATTTAATGAATTTGGTCCTTGTACTGCTAAAAGCATTGTCTCATCAGATTCATTAATCAATTCGCAATCATATCCAGTATTACTTTCTACGCACCAAGCCCAATCTTTATCTATATTTGCACCATTTACTACTAATAAATATTTATTTTCTTCTAAACGATAAACTAGCAAATCATCTACTATTCCCATTCCATTTCTGTGCATTGCAGTATAGAGGATTTCACCAATATTCAATTTAGTTGCATCATTAGTAATTAGCTTTTGTACCAATGCTAAAGCATCTTTACCTTTTATAACAAATTCGCCCATATGGCTTACGTCAAATACTCCTACTGATTTTCTTACTAATAAATGCTCGTGGATTATTCCGTTAGGGTATTGAATAGGCATCTCAAAACCAGCAAATTCAACCATTTTAGCACCGAGCTTTTTGTGAATTTCATTAAATGGAGTTAATTTCATTATTTTTTCCTTTTGAATTATTTGTTTTTAAATTTTTTATGTCGATTAATTGTAAAATTAAGTAAATAATTTCACGAAATAGAATTCACAAATTTAGTTAAAAAATATAGATTTTACAAACAAATAAAATATTATTTTTTCTCGCAAATTTTTATGTTGTTATCAATAAAGCCGAAAGAAGTCTTACCTACATCTAAGAAATATACAAGTGATAACGCGCAATTGTCAAAGTAAAATATCGTTAATCTAAACCCTACATCTCTAATATCTTCATAACAATTAGCTGATTCCCTAATTGCAGAGGCGAAATTATTTATATCGGTGTCAGCAATGTCAAAAGAAATAAAATCGACAGAGTCGCTTTTAAAGCCAACTTCTAATTGATCAATTTTAGCATTATAAATATTTGTTTTTTCTAGCAGAGAATAGTATTCTTGCTTATATTTTGTTTCACCTTTCTTATATTTTAGTTTATTTTTGTCAAACAACTTAAATATCTCTTTTTTCGGCATTTTTAACGATATGTCAAAAGTTTTGCTAAAATCGAAATCTTTGCTAAAAGCAAAATTATGTGAGATTAAAATCAAGATTAAAATTATAATTATATTCTTTTTATTCATTTTAATTCATATCCACCCATACAGTCATATTCTCTGGTATTTATTCCTTTCATGCTAATCAAAATTGCACATCCACCTCTACCAGCATAGCACC
>CALLXS010000113.1 GCA_937875295.1 uncultured bacterium
ACCAAGTTTAGGAAACTTGTGCTCTATCCACCTGAGCTACGGGACCGATTATTTATTTCAAAAATGAAATTTATCAAAATAGAATTACAAAAATAGTAAATTAATTCATAATTTTTTAAGTATTTTACAAAAATATGGGTACTCTACCTAAGATTGCAATAATTGGATATGGCAGAATGGGCAAAGAAATTGAAGAAATTGCCCAAGAGCAAGGGTATGAAATTACTGAAATATTTGATATTGATACTCCAATATTGCCAAATGTAAATTATAATTTCGATGTTGCAATTGATTTTTCTGCTTCAAGTACTACAATTCACAATGCTGAAATTGTATCAAAACTAAGAAAAAAAATAGTGATTGGTACAACCGGCTGGTATGATAAATTACAACAATTAGAAGAAATCATAAATATTAATGATAGCACAGGAGTGTATTCATCTAATTTTTCGATTGGAATGAATATATTTTTTAAAATTGTTGATAATGCCTCAAAATTAATAAATCAATTCGAACAATTTGATATTTCTGTTAATGAAATTCATCATAAGAATAAAATTGACCATCCGAGTGGAACAGCTCTAACGATTTCGGATATTATACTTTCAAATATTAATAGGAAAAATAAAATTATTTCAGAGCTTCAGTCTAATTCTCCAATTAAAGCCGAAGAATTAAATGTATCATATTCGCGGATTGGTAGTGTCATGGGTAATCATAGCGTAATTATTGATAGCGAATTAGATACAATTACTTTATCTCACAATGCTAAAAGCCGAAAAGGATTTGCAAGCGGAGCTCTATTTGCTGCAAATTGGATTATTAAAAATAATCAGCAAAAAGGTTTAATTAATTTTAAGGATATTATTTAGAGATAATTTATTTCTTTTAAAAAAAATATTACTCAATTCTTAAAAATACATTAAAAATATACCTGAAATAAATACTAAAAAACCCACTTTTAAATAATGAAAGTGGGTTTTTATTATAATTTCATTGCTTTTAATCTGCACCGTGCATTCTTTTTAATAGCCACCTACTTAGCAATAGTACAATTACACCGCAAGCACCTACAAATATTGCAATAAAAGTAAATATCGTCATAGCACCAAATTGCTGTACAAATCCTACAGCTAATCCGCTAAGCAAATTAGCAATAGTAGAAGATAAATACCATACACCCATAAACATAGAAGCCATTCTCACAGGAGCTAATTTAGTAACCATCGAGAGACCAATTGGCGAAAGCATCAGCTCTCCAATTGTATGAAGAAAATAAGTACCAATTAGCCACAAAAGACTTGCCTTCACAGCAACATCTGGATTATCTCCACCGCGTTCCATTACTGCACCAATCATAAAAATAAAGCCAACAGCTAGAGCAATCATACCCATACCCATTTTTTGGGGACTTGAAGGATTTTTCCCTTTTTTAGCTAATTTAATCCAAAGAGCAGAAAAAATAGGACCTAATATTATAATAAACACAGGATTTACAGCTTGTAGCCATGAAGTTGGAATCTCCCAACCAAATACAGTTTTATCTATAAATTTATCTGTATATAGTGTGAGCGTAGAACCAGCTTGTTCAAATCCTGCCCAAAAGAAAGTAACAAAAAACAATAAAACTAAAATTACTGAAATTCTATCAATTTCAACTTTAGTGAGAGGTTTTTTTTCTCCTTTCTCCTTTACTTCTTGTTTATATGCAGGATATTTACCAATATCACCTAGATATTTCTCAGCACCTGCTAAGTATACGATAATTCCTAAAAGCATTCCGATACCAGCTACTAAAAATCCATATTTATAACCATAAGTTTCTCCAAAGAATCCACAAACTATTGGAGCTAAGAAGGCACCACCATTAAATAACATATAATAAATAGTAAATGCACTATCACGGCGTTTATCACCTTGTTCATATAAATCGCCGATCATTGTAGAAGCTGTAGGTTTAAAAAATCCATTACCAATAGCAACTAAAGTAAGCCCTAAGAAAAATGTAGCTTGTCCTGCATCAGCAGCTAATGTAAAATGACCACACATAATAAATATGCCGCCTATCAGCACAGAGCGACGCTTACCTATATATTTGTCAGCTACATATCCACCAAGAAGAGGTAAACAATAGCACATTGCTGTAAATAAACCATATACTTGGCCTGCAAAGCCTTCACTAAATCCTAATCCCCCGAGATGCGCCTTTGGGTTATTTGCTACTACTTGATTAGCCATGTAAAGGATCAAGAAAGCACGCATCCCATAATAAGAGAAGCGTTCCCAAATTGAAGTAAATGATATTAAATACAGACCTGGGGGTTGCTTCATCGATTGTTTTGTTTCTAATGTTTGAGAAGAGTCCATAAATTTTTTTATTTAATATAATTAAAAGTTGTATGCATAAGTATAATAAAAGATATTTATTGGTCTTACAATTTAAGTAAATTTTCTCAATAGTTAAATATTAATATATGTAATTTTTTTTATTATTTATAAATTTCCTTAAAAAAACGAAATAAATAATTAATTTTGTTGTCTATAGTAAATTATAGAATTTAATTTATAATCGCAAATGAGCATTTTGCCTTTAAAATCAAATGAAAGATACAAATAATATAGAACCATTTGAAATTATTAAAAAAGATAATGAATTGACTCTCAAGCCATTAATCCCAATAAATGTTTATTATGGTGATTATTACTTTGAGGATATTGAGAAATTAGATTTTGAAAATTATTCTAATATTATAGTTGACTTAGCTGATGTAACGGAGTTTGATTCTTTCTTAATAGTATTTTATAATAAATTAAATAAGACAGCTGAAGGAAAAAATGTAAAAATAAATTATATCAATGCTTCAGAAGAACAGAATAATTTAGTAAATGTATTATCAAAAGAGCAAAAAGAAGAAAAACCTAATAAACAAAAAAAACCGTTTTTTTATAATTATTTAGAAAATATCGGGCTTAAAGTAAAGACGATGTTCTCTGATATGTATGTATTTATTGAATTTACCGGTAATTTGATGATTGCATTATTCAAATTTCCTTTTAAAATTAAAGAATTACGTATAAAAGATTTTGCTTATTATTTCAATAATGCTGGTGTAAATGCTGTTCCTATTGTAATTTTAATTGTCTTTTTGCTTGGTCTAATTACTGGATATCAAGGTGCATTACTTTTGAAGCAATTTGGTGCTGACAGGTTTATTGCTGATTTAGTTGGTATTGTGATAGCTCGAGAGCTTGGACCTTTAATGACTGCAATATTAGTAGCAGGAAGGTCAGGTTCAGCTTATGCTGCTGAAATAGGTACGATGAAAGTCAGTGAAGAAATAGACGCTCTTAAGACTATGGGCATGGATCTATATCAATTTTTAATTATTCCAAGAGTGTTAGCAGTTACTATTGCGATTCCATTTATAACAATTTTAGCTGATTTTGCTGGTATCGTTGGTGGATTGGTCGCAGCGATGACAGCTTTAGATATGACTTTTACTGGTTATTCAAATGAATTAAATAGAGCTTTAAATTATTCACATTTATTTTCAGGGTTATTTAAAAGTATAATATTTGGCTTTTTAGTTTCATCTGTAGGTTGCTTTAGAGGATTACAAGCAAGTGGAGGTGCAGAGAGTGTAGGCCGGTTTACTACAGCAGCTGTAGTTACAGGAGTTTTATTAATTATTTTAAGCGATGCTGTATTTACATTTTTATTCCAAGTATTAGGTATTTAAAATGATTGAAGAGAAAAAAGAAATAAGCAACCTTAGTAATAATAATTCTAATGAAATAGAAGATAATAGTAAAGCAAGTAATACAAACTCTTTATCTCTTAAGAATTCAACTAATAATGAACCAATTATTCAAGTAAAAAATTTAACTGTGCAATATGATGACAGAGTGATAATTGACAATATTAGCTTTGATATTATGCGTGGCGAGATCTTTATGATAGTCGGTGGTAGCGGATGTGGTAAATCAACTGTATTAAGGCAGATTATTGGTTTGGAGATACCTATCGAAGGGGAAATACTTATTAATGGTGAAGATATTTGCAAAGCAACTGGTAAAGACAAGGTTCATATTTTAAATAAATTTGGAGTATTGTTTCAATCAAGTGGATTATTTGCATCTATGACTTTAGCTGAAAATATTGCATTAAAATTAGAAACTTCTACTAATTTGACAAACTCACAAATATTAGAATTAATAAATATTAAATTGACTTCAGTCGGATTAGCTGGATATGAATCTTTCTTACCTTCTGAAATTTCCGGTGGTATGAAAAAGCGTGCTGCTCTAGCTAGAGCAATGGCGCTTGACCCTCCTATTTTGTGCTTTGATGAGCCATCATCTGGTCTTGACCCTGTTACAGCAGCCACTATGGATGAACTTATTAAAGAATTAAATTCAGCATTAGGCACTACAATGGTAGTAGTTTCTCATGATTTAGACGGAGTAATAAATACAGCACAAAGAGTAATTATGCTTGATAAAGATGCAAAAGGTATTATTGCTGAGGGAGCGCCAAAAGAATTAAAGGAAATGAAAGAAAATAAAAAAGTGTATGATTTCTTTAATAGAATCCCAACTTCTATTTAGGTCAAAAAAAATATTTTTATAAAATTTTCACTAATTTCATTAAAAAAAGAAATAAATAACAAATATTATTTATATGAAATTCTTAATTTTGTAATTAATTCTTTCGAAAAAATTTATTATAGACAAATTAAAATGAATAAAACAATTTATATATCAGCAATTATTTTTCTTTCGCTAATATTTGCTCTTTCATCTTGCGATAGCCCTACAAATACTGCTATCTTCAAAACAAATGAAGTAGACTTCAATGACATAAATCAAACACCCGGATTCGTTTGGTTTACTCCTCGATATAATGAATATGTATGCGATTCCAACATTATTTTACAAATTAAATCTGCCATAAAACCTGAGCATAACTTTTATTTTTATGCAATGCCTTCTTGCGATTGCGAAAATTATCAGGATATTTTTCCTTATTCAATTAAAATACTTCATAAAGCCGGAATATCCAAGGAACAATTTAAAATGATTGTTCTTAAAGATAAAAATGCCGACCACCCATACAAGAATATAGTACATTTAAAAGATCTGCCAGAAATATTTTTAATTAAAAATAATATATCTGTATATTCAATTGGAGATACCGTAAAGCAGAGAATGAATGATACATCAGTAGACTATAAAAAAGCACTTTTAGAACTAGTTATACTCGAGGCGATTCAAGCAAATCAATAGTTTCGTGGAATTTGTCTTTTTGCAAATTCTTTGGAGATAATTTTAATAATATGTTTGCTATTCGGGATATATATACTATAATAAAAGAAAATAGATTTAAAATATTAAATATTTTTATTGTTCTCTCTGTTTTGTCTCTATTTATTACTTCATGTATTGGGAATAATCCTAAAATTAAATATTCTGTAAGTCATAAATATATTGATAATGTAGCTTATATAGAACCAATAAATAATATTCGGTATTGTTATGTGATTAGCGATAAACACACTATAGACTCACTTTCTGATATTTCAAGGAATGCAATGTATTTTGCTATTCACGAAAATGAACCACTTCTGCATATTAGAGATGAAATAGAAATAAAATCTAAAAATATATATTTAGAATTGAGAAATGAAATTGTAGATCTTATTCTTAAAATTAAAGCTGATGGTGATAATTTCAAAATAATAAATGTTCCACCGATTATTCAAAATCTTGCGAAATTTAATAATTATGCTTTAATTACATATCAGCAGAATATATATTATGCTGATGGTATTATGTATATCAATGATATTTTACAAAAGCTTTCAGGTGCATTTTATAATTCTGCTCCTGATGTAGTAAAAAAAAATAATTTTAAATTAATATTATTAATTTTTGACTTACAAAATAATAAATTAGCTTTTTATGGTGAGATTGATAATCCGGATATTAATCCATTAAATCAAATATCGCTTTCTGAGCAATATTCAATAATTATTAATTCATATAGAAATAAAATAATTAGAGGGAAATAGTCTAACAATAACAATATTTTAATTGAATAACCAAGCTGATTCTTCGCTCTTTAATTGCCAATGATCTTCACCAATCCTTTAAGCGATATCTTATAGCTCGCTTAGTTTTGACTAATTTCTTGAAGAAACTGCATTTTTTTATTCCCATTCAATGGTTCCGGGTGGCTTTCCTGTAATATCATATACCACACGATTAATTCCTCGCACTTCATTTACAATTCTATTACTAATTGTAGCAAGTACATTATATGGCATTGCGAACCAATCTGCAGTCATACCGTCAATGCTTGTTACAGCTCTAATCACACAAGTATTTTCGTAAGTGCGTTCATCGCCCATTACTCCTACAGTTTTCACAGGTAATAAAACTGCGAAAGCTTGCCAAATATCATTATATAATCCAGCTTTGCGGATTTCTTCAATATAAATTGCATCAGCTTTCTGTAATGTGTCAATTTTATCTCGAGAAATATCGCCTAATATACGAATACCTAAGCCTGGACCTGGGAATGGATGTCTATTTACAAACCAATCAGGAACTCCTAATTCGCGACCGACATTCCTTACTTCATCTTTAAATAGCTCGCGAAAAGGTTCTAATAGCTTTAATCCCATTTTCTCTGGCAATCCACCTACATTATGATGAGATTTTATTACTACAGAAGGTCCTTTTACGGAAACCGATTCAATTACATCAGGATATAAAGTACCCTGTGCTAACCATTTAGCATTATTACAATGTTTAGCAGCTACCTCGAATAAATCAATAAAAGATTTTCCAATAATTTTGCGTTTCTGTTCTGGGTCGCTTACGCCTTGTAATCTACTAATAAAAGTCTCTGATCCATCAATTAATTCAATTGACATATTAAAATTCTGCTTGAAAAGATCCATCAATTTCTGGCTTTCATTGAGTCGCATTAATCCTGTGTCAATATGAATGCAGTGAAGTTTGTCACCAATAGCTTTGTGCAAAAGTACTGCTAAAACGGTAGAATCCACACCTCCGGAAAGGGCACAAATTACTTCATTATCGCCTACTTGAGATTTGATTTTTTCAATTGCAATATCAATAAAAGAATGAGCATCCCAATTATCGGTGCAATTACAAATATTTCTAATGAAATTAGAAAGAATTGTCTTGCCTTCGTCAGTGTGATGTACTTCAGGATGAAATTGCACTCCATACATTTTTTTTTCGATATTTCTAATGCTGCAAATTGGAGAATTATTTGAGTGAGCGATTGCTTTAAAACCGTTTGGCAATTTAGTAAGTCTATCGCCATGACTCATCCATACAATACTATTTTGGCTTACATTTTTAAATAAATCATCATTATTATCAATAATTAATTCAGCTCTTCCATATTCGCGATGAGCAGCTTTATTTACTTCGCCTCCATTTTGGTATGCTATAAGCTGCAAACCATAACATATTCCAAGCACAGGGATATTTAAATCATTAATATTCCATGATGGAATTGGGGCTTCTTTTGCATAAACTGATGATGGTCCTCCTGAGAGTATAATACCCTTTGGATTAAATTCTTTTAGTTCTATTTCCGAGATAGTAAAAGGAAATATTTCAGCATATACTCCTAATTCTCTAACTTTTCGAGCAATCACCTGAGTATATTGCGAGCCAAAATCTATTATTATAATTTTTTCCATTTTTAAAATTTAAATAATTAGTTGTTTTGTAATTTTGATGTTTTTATTTAACGATTAAAATTACCAACTAATGCTTAGAATCAATATTTCTATAATTAATATCTATTTTCTTAAGTTTATGTTTTTTTGCTGATCATTCTTTATAAATAAACAGCAAATTAATCTTTTCAATTTATTTAATAATATGCAAAATTACAAAAAAAAATGTTAATTTGTAGAGATATTAAACTTAATTTAAATAGATAAAATAAAATATTTAGATGAGCTGGCAGAAAATTACAGGTCAAGAAAGAGTAAAAAATATACTTCAGAGAGCTATTATTGAAAACAAGGTAGCGCATTCCTATTGCTTTTGGGGAATAGACGGATGTGGCAAAGATGCATTAGCAATTGAATTTGCTAAAGCTCATAATTGCCTCTCTCCTATTGTGAGAGAAAATACTATTTCTGCTTGCGACGAATGCGAAAATTGTAAAAGCATTGATTCTCTACAGAATCCAAATGTACAATTACTTTTTTCTTTACCTACTCCGAAAAATTCGAGTAGCAAAGATGAAAATATTCTGTATAAAATGTCTGAAGAGCAGTTAGAAGAGATAAAACAACAGATCGCACTAAAAGCTAAAAATCACTATCATAAAATTTCTATTTCCGGAGCTAATCAAATTAAAATTGCAAGTGTGAGAGAGATCAAGAAGAATTTATCAATGTCGAGCATAACCGCAGGACGTAGGTTTATCATTATTTCAAATGCAGATGAACTCACAAGTGAGGCTTCTAATGCTTTTCTTAAAACTTTAGAAGAACCAAATGACGATATAACAATTATACTCACCACATCTCGAATTGAATCCATTCTTCCCACAATTCTATCACGCTCTCAACAAATTCATTGCTCACCAATACCAGATGAATTAATTCAGACGCACATTATAGAAAATTTTAATAAATCTATTGAAGAAGCAAAAATAATATCTGTTTTTGCTCAAGGATCATACCAAAAAGCAATTGAATATTTAGATGAAGATATGCAGGCTTTTAGAGAAACAGCAATAAATGCATTTAGATATTGTTTAGTTAATAATTATAGGATTAAATTATTAAAAACTTTAGACCCAATTTTTAAGCTTAAAAATAAAAAGAAATTAGAGCAATTTATTACTTTACTGATGCTATGGCTAAGAGATGCAGTTATTTTAAATACAACTAGAAATAAAAATCTAATAATAAATATAGATCAAGTCGAAGCACTAGAATTATTTGTAAATTATTTTGGTAAAAAAGATTTACCAGCATGTATTGAAAAACTTGAATTAGCAATAAGTCGCATTCCTAAAAATGTAATGACAGAACTAATTCTAATGGATTTATTTCTTGATTTAAGGAATATACTTCTAAAGAAATAATAAAAAGAAAATAGTTAAATATTTTTTCATTAATTAAAATTTTACTAAATTACATACTTAATATAATTATTATAAGAAATAATTATAAATCGGTTTTTATATAAAGATAATTAAATAACATAATATCAATTAATTAGAGAAGAAATTATATATAAATTTTTACTAAATTTACTACATAATAATATCAATTTACCAAATCTATTCCATAGGAATTGATTTGTACTCTTGTATTGAATTCGAATTATCAATGGTTAAACAAAATGGCAGAAAAAATTACAAATATATCACCTAATATAAATAATTCCACAAATAATATTATTCTTGAAAATAAAGAAACATGTAATAATTATAAAAATGAATTTCCTGAAAAAATAACTCTACAAAATAAATCAAAAGATATTCAACATTGCGATCATTATAGCTATTATACTGATAATACACGCGAAATTGACAAAAAAAGAGCTGAAGCAACTTCGATTTCTCCAAAATTCGTAGAAGTATTATTTAAATGTAAAAGAAAAAAAATATATCGCAACGACTTAAAACTACCTTTATCTCCTACTCAGTTCGTAATTGTGGAAATGGAAAACGGCATTGATATTGGTGTCGTAAGTTGTACAGGAAATTGTATAGAAAATAGAGTAAAAAATAATAATTGCGATGAACCAACTACTTCCATAGTTAGAATAGCAAATGAAGAAGATATTAATATAGATATTCATAACATTAATGAAGCTGTTGAAATTCTCTCTAAGGCGAGAAGTTTAATCACTTTATACAAAATTGATATGAAAATCACCGAAGCAGAATGGCAATTCGATCACCAAAGGCTTACTATATATTTCACTGCTCCGCAAAGAGTCGATTTTAGAGATCTTGTGAAAGAATTAGCTCGCACTTTCCGTACACGAATTGAGCTACGGCAAATAAGCATAAGAGAAGAGGCTAAAAGATTAGGTGGTGTGGGTCCTTGCGGTAGAACAATATGTTGCAATTCTCTTTCTTGCGACTTTAATCACATTACATTAGAGCATGCGAAAACACAGCAGCTTTCAAATAATATAAATAAATTATCTGGATATTGTGGGCGACTTAAATGTTGCTTATTATATGAACATGAGACCTATACAGAAGCTTTTAAAGATTGTCCTCCGATTGGTTCTTTCGTAGAATTACCAGAAGGTAATGCTAAAATTATTAAAATTGATGCTTTCAAGAATATTGTAAATGTATATTTCCCTGAAAAAAATCAATATGCTTCTATTAATAAAGAACTTCTTATAGAGCTTGATAGAGAAGGTAAAGTCCAACGTACTAATGATTCCTGTGCTGCTGTAGTAAGTGATTTAGATGATGCTGATATAAATGAACTATTAGAATTAGAAAAAGAATATTAAAAAGAGATTTTTAAGAATTATTGTCTAATATCTGAAGCTGATTTTCATTATCATAAGAAAGAAGAAAATCGCGATAAGTATTTAATAAATCTATAATTTCATTTAATTCATTCATTAATACAAGCTTTTGGCGATAAATCGATGCATTATGCAGTCCCTTTAAATAGCCAGAATAGTGCTTCCTAAATTCATATAATCCTTTAGGAAAGTCATTATATTCAATGGATAATTTTAAGTGTTCGATGCAAGTGTCGATTCTTTCGTCAATATTTGGCTTTTCTGTGATTATATTATTATCAATTGCTTGCCTTACTTCCCTAAATAAAAAAGGATAACCAACTACAGCTCTACCAATCATAATTCCATCGCAATTAGTTGTTAAAAAAGCTTTGCGAGCGTCGATTGCAGTTTTTATATCGCCATTTAAAATTAATGGTATTGAAATTTTATCTTTTACTTTATCGATATAACTCCAATCTGCATTTCCACTCATGCCCATATCACGTGTGCGACAATGCAGAGAAATCATTTTTATGCCTGTAGCTTCTAATTCTGGTGCAAGTGTATCAATTATTTTAGAATCTGGATTCCAACCAATGCGAGTCTTTAGAGTAACCGGTATTTTCACAGCATCGACCACTGCTTTTGTGATTTCAATCATTTTTTTGGGAGTTTTAAGTAGGGCTGCTCCAGATAAGTGTTGAACAACTTTTCGCACCCAACATCCGAAATTTAAATCTAAAATATCTACGCCAGCATTTTCTACAATTTTAGCTGCTTCGCTCATTGCATAAGGATTATTGCCAAAAATTTGTACAGCTATTGGTCGCTCTTCTTCAGTAAATTTCATTTTATCGAAAGATTTTTTTGCATCTCGGATTAGAGCTTCTGAAGCAATAAATTCGCTAAATACAATATCAGCACCCATTTTTTTACAAATTATTCTAAAAGGCAAATCAGTAATTCCCTCCATTGGAGCAAGAAGAACAGGGTTAAGAATATCATTCCCGGTTAAATTAATTTTTTTATTAATTATGTTTTTATCAATAATATTATTATTTTGCATTTATGAAAATGTAAATATTTTAAATTTGTAATAAAATGGAATACGAAAATAAAAAAAACATTTTATTATAATTCAAATATTTAAAAATATTGCAATTAATCATGGAAAAAATAAACATAGAAAATATCGAAAAATTAATTATTAATGACTGTCTTGAGCTTCAGAATGAGCATTTAAAAATGATGGATATCGAGACCGCAGAATTAATTAAAAAGAAGCATAGAGGGCAATTAATGGTAAAACTCAATCCCGACGAAATTCTATTTTTCGAGTGGTTAAAGGAAAATGATTTTGCAGTTTGGAATGATTTATGGGAAGATACTTTAAGCGATAATTATATAATTTCTATAGATTTTCTGCCATATTTGATAAAATATAAAAATGGATTTCCGATTTGCGATTTGCTCAATAATGATAATTATTATTTTGTACCCATACATTTAAAAGGTGCAGAAATAGAGATGCTTTCTGATACTTTGCAAATAAGATTAAAAAATAAAGAATCACTTACTCCAGCTCAATTATTATTGATTGAAATTTCTCTGCATCCAATTGATATTTGGCATTTTGCTTTTAGGCATAAATTACCTATAGAAACTGTGAAAATTGCCGTTCATCAATTGGTAGAAGATGGTTCAATAGTTCATTTTACAGATGCTGAGCATCTTGCAAATTTTATTGATGTGTAATTATTAATTAAATGTAATTTTAATATTTTATTGGCAACTTTATTGCTAATAATTATAAAGTAATTACGTTTTATATATTATATTAAATTAAAACTGTGAATAATAAGAAATAATGAATAATTTCTTAATAGTTATAAATAAGGATAATCTTGTCAAAAGTAATACCTTGATTAATTCCCTTTTGCGCCAAACACAAGAGGAAGTGTGTATTTATTCAATATTTTTAGATGAAATTAGCCGGTTACTATTAAGCAAATTACAGCAAAAGAATGTAAAGTTTATACCTATTCATAAAGTTGAGAATAAATTTAAAGGTATAAATTTATCTTATTCTAATAGTAATTATTTTGAAATATACCCCTTTGCCCTCCAATACTTATTCGAAGAAACAAAAATAAATGATGTAATTATTCTATCAGAATCACTTTATTTCTTTGATAATCCTAAGAATATTTTCGATGTGCTAAATAATTCAAATGAAAGCTGTAGCATTACTCATTTAGGTAATATATTGCTGACTAAAATCATTAGCAATGAAAAAATATTAAAAAAATACCTTAATAAAGAAATTAATAATACACCAAATCATAAGAATATATATGAAAATAGTATTATAAATAATGTTAATAAAAAGATTGAAATAAATATTTTCAACTCAATAAATGATATATTCTTATATAACTTTAGTGATTTAGAATTTTTAACTCAATTTATTGTTTTTCCAAGTTATAAAGAAAATAAATTACTAAGCGATTACGAAGCAAAAGAAATATTTTCTCCTTATATAGACCAATTATATATTAGTATAGCAGAAATTAGGAATTTCTTAAGTGATTTTTCTGAAGGATTATTTAATGATTTAGATGTTGCTGAAGATCAATCATTTATAGCTGTATCATCAGTTATTGGTGATATTGATTCAGAATATTTAAATTTAAGCAAAGAACCGCTAAATGATTTCTTATATTATTTCAAACCAATTAAAGAAGAAATAGATGATAATTATGACTATATCATCGAAGAAAATCAAGATGATGCTATAATTCAGGAGTTTGTAATTGAAGATACTACTGAAGAAGCTCAAAAATTTAATTACAAAATTAATCATCAATCGAAAGATTATAATATGGCAGACCCAATCAGTTTTGAAGTAAAATTTGATGATTTTACTAAATCAGATTCTACAAATGTGGATCAAAATAGGATAGATTCTCAAATTGAAAACTTAAATATCAAATTACATAATGAAAATACAATTAAAGCTGAAGAATTAAAGAATAAACAAAATAATTCTTCTGATGAAAATAAATTCGATGATAATTCCGAGCTTGAAGAAAGCAATGAAGAATATTTGTTAGATTTATTGAGAAATAATAAATTTGAAATTGTAAATTTCGATATAGATGATAATAATCAGTTGCCATATTATGATTTAAATCTTTCTATAAGAATCAAACGTTCTGAAACAATTGATAATCAATCTCACCAATCTGAGACTATTGAAGATAAGAATCCTATATCAGATTTTCAATTAAACGAAGATCCACGATTATTTGATTATACACCAGCAAAAAATCCTCAAGCAAATATTGTGTGGGAAGGTACTCAATTTGTATATCATTCCCTAGCTTTAATTAATAGAGAAATATCAAATAATATAATTGATAGCAATGCTGCAGAGCTTACAATAGTTCCTTATGAAGATGATAAATTTTTTGATTTTGAAAATCCAAAATATTTGCAATTAGCTCAGCACGACATACGCTATAAAAATTTCGACTCGATAAATGAGCTAACTAAGACATTACCCTATGTGTGGGTACGTCATCAATGGCCCCCAAAAGATGAAGTTCCAAAAGGAGCTAAATGGGTCATTATGCAACCTTGGGAATTTAGTTTACTACCAAAAAAATTCGTAGAAATTTTTAAGCAAGCAAATGAAATTTGGACACCGTCTAATTTTTGCAGAAAAGCTTTTATTGCTTCGGGCTTGGATTATAATAAAGTACAGGTTATTCCAAATGGCATTGACCCGGAAATATTTACTCCATTTGGGGATAAATTACCGGTTAATACTTTTAAAAAATTCAAATTCCTATTTATTGGCGGTACAATTTACCGTAAAGGAATTGATGTATTATTAGAAGCATATTTAAAAGCCTTCACATCAGATGATGATGTTTGCTTGATTATTAAGGATATGGGAGGAGAATCATTTTATAATGGTCAAACAGCTAAGGAAAGAATTCAAGAAATTCAAAATAATCCTAATGCTCCGGAAATTGTTTATATTGATGATTATTTGACAGAATCTGAAATCTGTGAATTATATCGCTCGGCAGATGTATTTGTGAGTCCATATAGAGGCGAAGGTTTCTCTTTACCTACTCTTGAAGCTATGGCTTCAGGGCTTCCGGTAATTGTTACGAAAAATGGTGCTACTGATGATTTTGTGGACGAGACTGTCGGATGGCAGATTAATTCAAGTATGGTCTCTATAGGTAGAACAATGGATAAATATGAAATGGTAGGAGAAACTGAATTACTCGAACCTAATAATGAAGAATTAGCTGAGACTTTAAGATTTGTAGCGACTAATCCTAAATATAATTTTAGTAAAGGTGTATATGCTGCATTAAGAGCCCGCGAAATATGGACTTGGAGGCGTTCTACTATTAAAATGTTTAGTCGTCTTGATGTATTACTAAATACAAAAATGGCTATCGAAGCTGAAAATAATATACCCGTATATAATGATTCTTCTTTAGATTTCGCAAGAGGAATGCAAAAATTCGATGAAAATGATAAAGATGAAGCATTTAGAATTTGGGATTCAATAATTGATAAATTAGATTTACCGGAGAAATATAAATTACACATTTATCATATTAAAGCTTATAATTATATTGTCGAAGAAAAATTTGATGATGCTATTAATTTATTAGATGAAGCTGTAAGAAATATTATCGAACATCCTGATAATAATTATTTAAGGGCATTAATTTATGCAAAACAAGGGAAATACGAAGAAGTATATGAAATACTTACAAATTTATATGATAGCTGGATTTATGTAAAATCTGACTCTACTCTTGGGCTTACTCTCGATGATTTGATGGTCCTCAATGCTGATACTGCTTTGATGCAAGAAGATAATGATTCTGCACTAGAACTATATACACAAGCCTTGAAATATAATAATGAAAACCCTTATGCTTGCTATGGTTCTGCATTATGCTTAAAGCAATTAGGTGATAACGAAGGAGCAAAAAATATGTTCGAATGGGCTTTAAAACTGAATCCAGATTTCAATGAAGCAAAAATTGAATTAGATAAATTATAGAAAAAATAAATATAAAATATTTCAATAAAGCTATCAACATTTAGGGTAAACCAAAAGTTGATAGCTTATTTTATAACTTTAAGGTTGATTTTTTAATATAAATACAGTATCGCTTACTACAGAAGCTGAACCAAAACAACCTTTACCACCTTTTACTGAACTTAATCTATTGTCATGCATAGGAAAATAGTAAGAAAACATACTCCATTGCACCATATTTATATCTATTGCATAAATACTTACAAAATGCTTTCCGAACCAACGGAACGCATTCCAAACTACAGGAGTACTATTAGATGGCATCAATGTAGAAAATGATATCTCAGTCGTTTTTCTATCTGAATGCTCAGCACCTCGATTTAATAGTACGTATGTGCGACGATTTAACTCATTTGTTGCTGGCGATAAGTACTTACCATAATTCAAAGTATCTAAGCACATAATATTGATTGTATAGTAATTAATATTAGGAACAGGATTCCATGCAATTGAATCAGTAGATTTTTGGTTTAATGTATCAAATGGAAATTGCAAGATTTTAGGCATATCGGTTATCATTTCTATTCTACCGGGAGTAACTGTATTTCCAGTAATCACTTGACCATTTTCAAGCTTTATTTCAATTGAATATTTGTTATTTGGTTTTACTAAATAAGTAGTATCAGGATAGTAATACCCATTTTGTTCCTTGTAGTTGTATTGAAGTGGGAAAGATTGGTTGTCGCTATCACTATAAATTACTATATTAGCATTTTTTATCAAATAATTATTTTCGTCGTATTTTTGAAATAATGGTTGAGAATTTAATATCCTAATTTCTGAAATTGGTTTGTCAACAATTAAATATGCTTCTACGATAGCTTCTGGTTTATAGTCTTGAATAGCGCTATCTTCGCAAGAAGTTAAAAATATTACAATTAAAGAAATTACAATTATATATATTTTATTCATAATATGTTCTGATTAAATTTGTAAGTGATTTAAATTAATTAGAATTTAACTTCAAATGAAATTGAAGGAATAATTGGTAGTAATCTAATATCAATGACAGACGATTCATCTGTCATTAATGCTCTTGTGTCATATGATCTAAACCATAAATCTCGGCGATTATATACATTATAAATATCAATAGAAGTTCTGGCATCTAATCCAAAGAATTTATGATTATATCCGGTATTTATATTTAATTGATGCGATTCTGGCATTCTCAAGCCGTATAAATCTGAAGGAATTATTTTCCCTGTGCCATAATTTTGTCCTGGCATTTTTGAGATAAATCTAGAAGTTGCACCTGTGAAGGATTGTCCGGTTTGGAATACAAAATTCAATCCAACATCCCAACTTTTTGAGATCTGATATTGCATCACGAGTTTCAAGTCGTGAGTTCTATCATATTTAGGGTGAAATGTCTTTCCGTTATTAATATTTGGGAATTTAGCATTTATAATACCAAAAGCATATCCGAACCAACCGGTCAGCTTTCCATATTGTTTTTGCAAGAAAAATTCAAATCCATAAGATTTAGCATCGCCTATTTCAAACACATCTTTGATTTCATTAAGTGCTAAAGTAGTTTGATTTAAGATTCCGACATTATACATGTCTTTATAATACACATCAAATGCTACTTGATAATCATCAAATATTTGACTTTCTACAGAAGCGATATAGTGAATGGATTTTTGCACCGGAACAGATTTATCTGTAGTAAGCCAAGTATCAAAGAAAGAAAAATCTTGTAACGAAGCTAATCTAAGAGATTGATGAAAAATGCCCCAAGATAATTTTGCAAAAGAATATTCACCAAATTGATAACGAAGAGCAATGCGAGGGTCTATTAAAAACTTATCACTTAGCAACCAATAGTAGAGTCTAAGCCCAGTTTGTACTGAAAAAAGATCAGTAGCTTGCCAATTCCATTGGCTAAAAATTGCTTCATTTAAATCTTCCATAGCTAAATTTACGCTTGTACCGGTTGTACTTGTTTTATTAGTATCAGCTTGATTATCGCCTACTTTTAGCAAGTATTTAAATTTAAAATAGTTTAATTCATTCCCAAATATAGCAGTTAAATTATCGCTAATGAACCATTCAAAGTTTATTTTGCTCGTATAATCTTCGATTGAGTTTTTAAAAACTTCTTTTAATCCGGACATATCTACATTAAAATCATTATTATATTGGCTGTATGAGAATAAAATATTTGAAAATAAATCATTATTCCAGATCCTATTCCACCTAGCAGACACTAATTTGTTGCTTAAATACATACCCATATTCATACCTGTATTGCTAAAGTCAAAATTATCCTTGCTATAAAATCCACTTAAATATAATTTATCATCATCTCCAATATCCTGAGATAATTTAGCATTTATATCGTAGAAATTAAAATCTGGTATAGGATTAGTTGGGTCTTCTGAAAGGAACGATTTCACTAATTCTAAATAAGTAGTTCTTCCGCTAATCATAAAAGAACCATTTAAGACTGGCACTTGTAAAGATAATCTAGAAGAAATAAGACCTATTGAAGCAAGCCCTTCAAAATTTTCGCGATTGCCATCTTTCTGTGTCATATTTAATACAGCAGAAAGTCTATTGCCGTATTGAGTAGGATATCCACCTTTAATTAATTCCACATCTTTAATAGCGTCAGTATTAAAAGTAGAGATAAATCCAAACAAATGGCTTGGATTATATACTGTAACACCATCTAATAAAACTAAATTTTGGTCTGGAGAACCCCCTCTTACAAACAATCCACTTGAAATTTGAGACGAAGTTAGAATCCCCGGTAACATTTGAAGTGATCGAAATACATCTGACTCGCCTCCGATTTTAATATCTTTAATTGTTGCAATAGGCACATTAATTTTGCTAATAGAAATTTCTCTTTTATCTTCAATTCTATTAGCTGTAACGACAACTTTCTCTGAAATTGTTTCTGATGGCTCAAGCTCAACATTTAATCGAAGTTGTTCATTTCTTTTAATTGATATAGTTTTCTTATAATCAGAAAATCCAACATAACTAATCGAGACTTCATATTCTCCAGAGGAAAGCTTATTAATGGAATAAAAGCCACTTTTATTAGTAACAGCTCCTCTTTTTTGAGAAATAATTTGCACTGTTGCTCCAATTAAAGTCTCTCCGTTAGATTTGTCTTTTACGTATCCAGAGATTGAAGAAGTGCTATTAGATGATTGTGTTTCTAATGCAAAACCTAAAGAAGCTGAGAATAAGAGTTGCACAAAAAACATCAATATTAGAAATTTTAATGAGTATTTATTTTTCAAAATTTACAAACAAATTAATTAATAAATAATAAACTTGTAGACGCTTTGTTTTTTTAATTGTTATTAAAATTCAAAAGGTTCACTGAAACTTAACATGATGTAAATAATTTCATTATTACAATAAAAATGAATTATTTTAGTAATTTTGTATTCAATAATTATTTAATTTGAAATAAATATAGAAATGAAATTATTTAATAGCAAAAAAGAAAAGAAAAAAGCAGAAGCAAAAAAGAAAGATCCTAAATATCAAGTAGAATTAGGTGAATTAATGAGATTAGCTTCTGAGCAACCAGCACTTAGAGCAATATTTTACGAGCGTTTGTGGAATGAAAATGTATTTGTACTAATTGCTAATCAAGGAATTCCTGAAGGCAAATTAGATGATGAAACTGCTAAAAATATTCAAATAATTAAATTGCCCGATGGAAGAGTGCCAGTATTTACTTCTCTTCAGAGAGTAACTGAGGGCAATAATATTCGGGCTAATATTTCTTATCTTTCAATTAAAGGAGAAAATCTATTTATACAGAATCCGGAATTAAACTATGTGATTAATCCTTGGTCAAAATATGGTAAAAACATTACTCCGGAAGAAATAAGCAAAATTGACAAAGGTGAGCATTTATATGATGTAAGCACTTCAAGCAATATTTCTCCTGAAGATGGAGTACAAATCATTGTCCCAGAGAAATATCCAGCTAAATTAATGGATGATTTAATAGTGCTATATAGAGAATTCCCAGAAGTCGATAGAGCATATATTGCACTTCTTAAATACAATGATTCCAAAAGATCACCAAATTATGTAGTTTGCTTAATGGTCGACGAATCTTTTGATCATATTTCAACTGAAACTGGAATTATTGCTGACAAGCATTTGCTAACCGGACAAATTTTGCAAGTAATGGAATTAACTAAAGAGTCACATTTTTGGAACTTCTTCCGTCATAGAAAACCATTTTATAGACGTGATGTAAATTAATTTCTAAATTTAAATTAATATCTAATTTTTTTAATAAGCGACAATATTAGGCATATTGTCGCTTTAATTTTGTATTCATAAAATTGCAACTATTTTATTAAAAATACGAAAGATAATAAAAATGTGGTATTTCATTTTTTCAATTATTACAGCATTTATCATTGCAATTGCTATAAATAATTTTGTTATTGTAAAAGCAGAAGTACCTTCAGGTTCTATGGAAAATACAGTAATGACTCATGACCAAATTATTGGTTATCGGTTAGCATACCTTTTCTCCCAGCCAAAACGTGGCGATATTGTAATGTTTCCTTTCCCAGATGACGAATCTGTTAATTATTTAAATAGAAAAATCAAATAATGATAAGAATATTTATATTTTTTTATCATTATTTTTCCCAACAATTGGGTATAGCTTATGGAGAGTATGCAATAATAGTGAATTGAAAAATAAATACTCTCCTATTAAAAGAATTTGCATTTGGTTCTCGTTGATGCATACTCTTCTTACTATTGCATGGCTAGTCGCTGAATATACTTCAAAAGGAGTAAATTCTCATGAAATAGGAATTATATTAACACTATGGGCTGGTGCTGTGTCATTATCAGGAATAATTTTAAAAGTTTATAATATTGAAAAAACAATTTCAAATTAGTTTTTTATCTTGATTTATATTTGTTAAATTTGTATGCTATTTTGATTTTTTTTAAAAATAGTAAAAATATTCTTTATCTTGAATATTAACTCTCAAATTTGCAAGAAATAACTATAATATTAATAAACAATAAATAAAGGAAAGCAATGGCTACATTTCGTCCGTTCAGGGCTTATAGACCAAAACCAGAATTTGCTCAAGAAGTAGCATCTAAACCTTATGATGTATTAAATTCTGAAGAAGCTCGCAAAGAAGCACAAGGGCATCCAAATTCATTTTTACACGTAGGTAAACCGGAAATTGATTTAGACCCAAAAATTGATATTCATTCTCCAGAAGTATATCAAAAAGCTAAAGAGAATTTGCATAAATTAATTGATAATGGAGTAATTGTTCAAGATCCAGATGCATACTTATATGTTTATTCTCAGACTATGGATGGCAGAATCCAATATGGTTTAGTTGGTTGCGCTTCTGTCGAAGAATATTGGAACGACACTATCAAAAAGCACGAAAAGACTCGCGCTGATAAAGAAGAAGATAGATGTAATCACGTGAGAGTAACTAATTCTCATTCTGGACCAATTTTCTTAACTTATCGCGATATTGATGAAATTAACAATATCGTTGCAGACGTTGTAAAAAATGCACCTGATAATGATTTAGTTGCCTCTGATGGTATCCGTCATCAATCTTGGGTGATTAGAGATAAGGAAATTGCAAAAAAAATTGAAGATAGATTAGCTAAAGTAGATTATTTCTATATTGCTGATGGCCATCACCGCTCAGCTTCTGCAGCAAGAGTCGGTAAAGAGCGTCGCCAAGCAAATCCAAATCACAAAGGTGATGAAGAATATAACTTCTTCTTAGCTGTGTTATTCCCTGCAAGTCACTTATATATTATGGATTATAATAGATTAGTAAAAGATCTAAATGGAAATACAGAAGAACAATTCTTTGAAAAATTAAAAAAAGTTTATTCAGTAAATGAAATAGGATCTGCACAATATAAACCAAATGCAAAAGGCGAAATCGGTCTATATATGGACCATAAATGGTATAAATTAACTATTCTACCAGAATTTGCAAACGTTAAAGATCCTGTAGATAGCTTAGATGTAGCATTGCTTCAAAATAATATTTTAGCTCCAGTCCTTGGCATAGATGACCCACGCACAAGCAATAGAATTGATTTTGTTGGCGGTATAAGAGGTTTAGGAGAATTAGAAAAAAGAGTAAATTCTGGAGAAATGAAAGTAGCTTTTGCTATGTATCCAACTTCAATTGAGGAGCTTATGGCTATCGCTGATGCTGGCAAAATTATGCCTCCAAAGTCTACTTGGTTCGAACCAAAATTACGCGATGGTATGTTTGTCCATTTCTTAGATTAAAATATATAAAATGTAATAATATTTTTATAGTATTATTTTAAAAAATTAGCCTCCAATTTCATTATCGAATTGGGGGCTTTATTTTTATTACAAGAAATTATAATTTTTATCGCATTGAAATTTATAAAAAATCTGTAATTAGCTTAAATCCGACATAATTTGCTGAAAAATATCATTAAATTTAACTTTTAATTCATCAATACTAATATTTTTATTTAATTCACTTTTCATAGAGCAAACAGTTTTCTCTGTGATACCACAAGGAATAATAAAATCAAATTCAGAAATATCATTATTTACATTTAAAGCTAATCCGTGAGAAGTTACCCACCTAGAGCAATGCATCCCAATTGCTGCAATTTTACGAGAATCTTCTATCCACACACCTGTCAGGTTAGAAATTCTACTTCCAATTATTCCATATAATTTAATTAATTGAATAATAGCTTCTTCTATTTTCCTTAAAAACCAATGCAAATCTTCTTTAAAATTACTTAAATTAATAATTGGATACACTACTAACTGACCAGGATTATGCAAAGTAACGTCTCCTCCTCTATCATTTTCATATAGAGCTATTCCATTTGCTTGGAGAAATTCCTTTGTTTTTAGTACATTATTAATAGTCCCAGATTTACCGATTGTAATCACAGAGGGATGCTCACAAAATACTAAAAACCCATCATTTCTATTTTTCTGCACTTCTTCTACGAGTGCTTTTTGCTTATCCCATGCTTGTTTATATTCTATTAAGCCCCAATCAATTGTTTCTATCATTATAGGTAATTAAATAATAATTCTAAGATATGTATTTATACGAAAAATCGTTTAACTATTAAGGAATAAACGATTTAATATTTTTAGAGACGATTTAAACAAACTAAATATTATTGTTAATTGTAAATGTTTTTCAAATTCGTTTATTTCTTTGAAAAATGAATTTGGTTAATTTACTATAACCCACTAGATAATATATTTAATCATATAAAAATTAAAGATAAAAATAGATACTATACTTAATATTAAATAATAAAAATTTTTAATCATAAAATTCGTTTTATAATGTTTATAAATAAAGAAGCATAAATATAGTAGACTAAATTTTAATGCCAGAATTTGAATTTATAGAACATCTTAATTGGTTGTGGACGATACCAATAATAATATTGCTGTATGTGATTTATAGGTTGCTTCGCAAGAATAAATTAAATAAATTTATCGGAAAGCAAAATCTAAGCAAATTTCTCTTAAATTATTCAAAACCAAAGGATTATCTAAAGTTTGCATTACTAATTATATCATTAGCATTGCTTATCATTTCATTTGCTAATCCTCGTGCCGGCACAAAATTAAGCGATGCAAAGCGGGAAGGTATTGACATAGTAATCGGACTAGATATTTCATATTCAATGCTCACAGAAGATATAAAACCTAATAGATTAGAGCGAGCAAAGCAATCTATTATTAGGTTGCTCGATAAACTTGATGGCGATAGAGTAGGGCTAATCGTTTTCGCCGGAAGAGCTAATGTACTATTCCCTCTTACAACTGACTATGCAGCGGCAAAAATGTTTCTATCTACAATTGACCCCGAATTTATAAGCGAGCAAGGAACTGCTATCGGCGAAGCTATTTCAATTGCAAATGATAAATTTCAAACAGATAAAAAACATAAAAAAGCTCTATTATTGATTAGTGACGGCGAAGACCACGAAGAAAATGCTATTAGCGAGGCTGAAAATTCTAAAGAAAAAGGGTTTGTAATTTATACAATCGCAATGGGAACTCCTGAAGGCGGTCCTATACCAATAAATAAAGGTACTTATGGCGAATCATATTTAAAAGATGAAGATGGAAATACTGTAATTTCAAAATTAAATCCAAATGCCCTGCAAGATATTGCCCAAGCAGGAGGAGGAATATTTGTATCGTCGCATAATGCAGAACCAGATTTAGAGCAGTTTATTAATCAAATAGATAAAATGGACAAGCAAGTCTATGAAGCTAAAAAGTATTCTCAATATGAAAGCAAATATCAATATTTTTTGATTTTGGCTTTTGTTCTATTATTTCTCGAATTAATTATTTCTACTTATAAAAGATAAATCCATATTCTCACTCGCACAGTGAGCTAAAACGTGGGGAAGGTATTTTGAAATAAATCTTCCAATTAATCATTTTATTTATACTTGTATTTAATGTATTTAATTAGAAATGTGCAAAAATAAGCAATCTATTTTTACAATTTCTTTTTTATAAAAGGTATTTAATTCATATTTTTGTAGTTGATTTTTTATTAAGTTTGTAGTTGTTAAAAAAGTGCCTATTAAGAAAGTCCTAATAATCGCATATTATTTTCCACCAATGGGTTTAAGTGGAGTGCAAAGGACACTAAAATTTGCAAAATATTTACCTGAATATGGTTGGCAACCGGTAGTACTTACCTCATCTCCACGTTCTTTTTATGCTTACGATGAATCTCTGCTTAATGAAATTGACCCTGAAAAAATTCAAATTTATCGTACTTCTAAAAGCTCAGCCGCACCAAAAAAAGAAATAATTAATAATTATAAAATTTCGAAATTTCGTTCTTATACAGTACAAAAAATTGCAAGGGCTGGATTACAAACTATATATCAACCTGATAGTAAAATACGTTGGAAAAAGCCGGCTTTAGAATTAGCCAGAAAAATAATTTCTGAACATAATATTGATGTGATTTATGCGACAGCTCCTCCATTCACTGATTTTTTAATTGCACATCAATTATCTACTGAATTTAATATCCCATTTGTAGTTGATTATCGTGATGTATGGATAGATAATCCATTTCATTTTTTTGCTACTCCATTTCATAAAATGTACAGCGAAAAATTAGAAAAAGAAATCCTCACATACACTAAAAAAGCTATCGTTACTAATCGCAACACAAAGGAATTACTCATAAAGAGATATTCTTTTATTAATCACAATGATATTGTAATAATTCCTCATGGTTATGACGAAGCCGATTTTACAGAATTTAGACATATCACACCGGATAAATCTTTTTTTACAATTACTCATTCTGGCTTATTCCAAGATAATAGGACGCCAAAATATTTTTTCAAAGCACTTTCTCAATTTATAAAAGAAAATCCTGAATCAGCAAATAAAATTAAGGCTAATTTTATTGGTCTAATGCGTCCAGAGCACAATAAATACATAGTAAAATATAACTTGTCTAAAAATGTGGAGCAATGCGGGTATGTCTCTCATCGAGAAACGATTGAAAAAATAATGCACTCCGATGTCTTATGGCTGATGCTCAATGATACAGTACGCTCACCTGGTAAATTATATGAATATTTCGGAGCTAAAAAACCTATTTTAGCTTGTTTGCCCGAAGGCAATATGAAGAAATTAGCCTTAGATACTAAAGCTGCTATTTGTACATCGCCAAAAGATGTAAATGCAATAAAAGAAGCTATTAGTAAATTTTATAATTTATGGAAAAATGGAATGCTCCCTATTCCAGATCCTAATTATACTGAATCATTTGAAAGATATAAGCTAACGGCAAATCTTTCAAAAGAACTTGCCGCTGCAATAGATATTAATAAATTTGATATTACAAGTAATCAAATCGATTTAGTAAATGAATTCGATGCTGAAAATCAAATTGAAAAATAATATAACTTTTTAGAAAAACTTATTTCTTCTTATAATCCCCTATAAGAGTTTTGCCTTTTGTACAGAACTTGCTTAAATCATTGGCATCTTTGCTTTTAGATGTAAAAATGAAAGCATTTTGGTCAATAATTGTAATAGTCATTTGAGAATTTAATTTTACATCAATTGGATTTAATTCTAAATAAATTCTATTGTGCGAAAGCCTTCCATCACCTTGGAATTTACACTCGTTTTTCGGAGATGAAATAGTAATGGTGAACTCATCTTGGTATTCTCTAGGTTTAATTGTCAATGTATCAGAACCTCTTAAATATGTTCCTTGCACTTCATCAATAGACAATTTATTCGCTTTATTAAGTGGATTATCTTTATTCAATTCATCTTGCTGAGTGCCATCAGCATTAAGCAAGGAGATATTTTTATCATTATTAATTAAATAAAATATTGGGTTTTCTTTTTCGATTTCAATTGTGATAATACCATCTTTAAGATTCCATTTACCTTCTTTAATTGTTGGAAATTTATCTTTCCCAATATTTTGATATTGATACTTAATTAATCCATCTGGATCGAAAACCATAAAAATTCTTTGCTTTTGATTATCAGCTAAATTTAAATCTCCATAGTAGAAAGAAGCAGACGGTGTGAGAGATGGATAATCTCCTTGAGTAAATGCTTTAGAGCTTGCTTCCGGTTGGTCTTGTTTATTATTACAAGCTACCATAATTAAAATAGTAAATAATAATAAGCTAATTTTTTTCATTGTTATACTTTCTTTATTAAATTAAACTAATTCAATGTAATATTATATTTTTATTAAAGGTTCACAGTTATCTCTGCGAAAGCATCTGGAGTCTCGTGTAAGCGTATAGACATTGATACTATATTTCCTAATGCTTTAAATTTGGGAATTGCTCTATCAGCAATATAATTAATAATGTTCTCTGAAGTAGAATGATACGGAATTACCTCATGTTTAAATCCATTATTTTGAATAAATTCTAAGACTATAGTATCTTTATCATCAACTAAAAAAGAATGATCTAATTTATCAATAATTGGTCGCATAATGCTCTCTATATCATAGAAATCGACCATAATTCCATTTATATTTGGGGTACCTATTAAATCAATTCTTAATTTATAAGTATGACCGTGAATATTTTTGCATAATCCATTATGAAATGGCAATCTATGCGACATTTCCCAATGAAATTCTTTAGATACTTTTATATTCATATTTAATTACTTTTTATTTTTCGTATTTAGCACAAATTATTGAATGAATACCACCTCGTACAGTCCATTCTGAAGTAATTTCCATCATCTTAGGAGAGCAAACAGCTTTTAAATCATCTAATATTTTATTAGTAACTGCTTCATAAAAAATTCCTTGGTTACGGAATTCTAAATAATAATATTTTAGTGATTTAAGTTCTATGCAAATTTCATCTGGTATATATTTTAGTGTGATTTTCGCAAAATCTGGTAATCCAGTAATTGGGCAAACTGAAGTAAATTCTTCATTAATATGCGTAATGACATAATTATTGTGAGGTGCCGGGTTTTCAAATGTTTCTATTTCTACCATATTTTAATTATTTGTTCGTTTTTTACAAAAGTAATTTCATTTAAAAAACGCAAATATATGGAAATTTATTGTTTTAGATTTAAATTATATTCTAATACTTAATATAACTATATATTTTAATTTTGTACAATAAAACTTTTTAATAATTCGTAATTATTATAAAGAATTTGAAAAATTTCATTATCTTTATGTTCTGTAAAAATAAGAAATACATTGCTGAGAAAATAAGAAAAGACAAATAAAATGAAAAAAGTAATAATATTGTTGATATTTCTTAATGTAATATCACCATTTAAGAATTTATATGCTCAGTCTAATCCAATATTTTCAGTTGAACATATTCCTAATTTGCATTTTTTAGGAATGTACATTGGATTTGGGCAGAATCTCCAAAGTGGGAAAATATTTCCAGAATGTATAGATTGTACTTTCGAGAAAGGTAATAAATTTGGATTTACTGCTGGAGTATTATATGAATACAGATTATTCAACTCTGTTTATTTAGGTTCTGCTATAGAGTATAACAGCTTAGGGATAGACGCATTTTTCACAGAAATTGAGCCAGTACCGATACAAATCCCTATAAATGAAAATGATTACTATATTGAAAATGCAAATGTAAAATTTCAGCATGAAGCTAATTTAAGTATACATAATCTAAGTTTGGTACCATATATTAAATACCAACCTTTTAATTTTATGTTTATCCGTTTAGGGGCTGGGATAGGATATAACTTATCGAATCATTTCGTACATAAAAAATCACTCGCTCAAAGCACTTATACTCTTTCTTCTGGAGAAATTGTTTCTCTTCGAGTTCCAAATGCTACCAAAAATACAATTATTGAAGATACGGAATTAGCACAAAATAATCCATTTCAAATATATTTAAATTCAGCTCTTGGTTTTAATATTAATTTCAGCGAAAAGCTAACTTTTTCTCCAATATTTAGTTATTCAAATGCTTTTATGAATATTTCAGAAAGAGGAGAGAACCCAAAAGTGAATTATTGGCGAATTTTATTAGAGCTTCGCTATGATATTACCGGAGATGAGGATTAATAATAAAAATCTTAAAAATAAAAATCTTAAACTTTTATAAAAAGAAACAATATTTCTTGTTTTAATTTTATGAGTTGTCTTTTTATTAAATGCTATTAAAATATAAAGATAAACAAATGAAAATTTTAACAGAAGTCATTCATCTATCTTTATCTACTTATAATTTATCCCAACTAACTTCAATGTGTTTACATAGAACAGCATTTTTGTAATTAAATATTATTTCTTTAGGTTTTTTGTCTGTAGGGTTTAAGTCAAATGAAATTGTGTCGCCACCTGAGAAATAAATTCTATTTACATCTAATATTTCTTCTCCAGATTTAATAGCAATCGGAATAAGCATTTTAAATGATGCTGGTACTTCTTCTTGTTTCATTTTTATTTTGCAAATATACTTCCCATTTTTCTCTTCAATTTTGTATGCATATTTATAAATAGGTAAGTCATAGGACTTTAGCCATTGGTCAAAGAACCAAGAGAAATCATAATCTGTAAGAGTTTCTAAATGATTAATGAAGTCTTCTGTAGAAATTGTTTTGCCTTTATATTTCGTGAAAAATTCTTTAATCACTGTAATAAAAGCAGCATCATCATTATTTTTAAATCCATGCATAATATATCTTATCATATGGAAAATCCATCCTGATTTATCAAAAGATTCTTTGATGCGGTATAAAGGAGTAGTGGAAACGCTATTTTCGTATTCGGCTTGATTGTAATTATTAGAAGCTGCTCCGGCTACAATATAATTACTATATCTATATAAATTTTCAGGATCTAAATCGGTCAGTTGATTTCTATTTTGAACTAGAGTAGATGGATATTTCTTAATTTTAGAAGTAATTGTATTTGGAGTGAGAAATTGAAAATCAATTGATTCTTTCATTCCACTTTCGACTAAATCATTTTTCTTTGCTACATTTTGAGTATATAATATTCCTAAATATTGACCTAATCCATTAAGCAACCAAAAATCTCTGTCTGTACGTAGCATAAAATTCTCAGCAAAATATAATTTTGCAATTTCAAATCCAAAATCTAAATTATAATAATATATAAAGCTATTATTTAACATAAGAAATCCGGGTGAAAAATTATAAACCGGACTTGCATTAAATATCATATTAATATTTGGGCTTTCTAAATTACCGAATATTAATTTTGCAAATTCAAGCATTGTGCTTACATTTTGAGTAATTACATCTTTATCAGCTTCTTGATAATGTAAAATATTAACAGTCTTATTGTCTTTGGTTTTTAATTTTTCTTCTAAATATGGTGCTATAAAAAAGCTGGCTGATAATATTGGCTCTTTAGTCCGCCAATGAGAAATGAAATATCCATCTTCTACTTTATTCTCAATTTCCTCGCCTACTGATTTAAATTTATTTTTCTTGCTTGAAGTTTTTGAATAAATATCGAAAATAGCCTTTTGATTATTTCCAAATTTAGGATACCAATAATCTGCATTACGCAAAAGTGTAATACCACTCATTTTGTATAATATTTTTCCAGAATATTTCATTGAAAGCTTAAATTTCTCGCCTTTTTCAAATGGTTTTTTGATATATAGAAATAAAATAGGGTAATATTTATTAAAATAATAATCAACAGATTCATTATTGATTTTTACTTCATCAATATCTGCTTGAGGAAAAGCATTTGTAATAATCCAATTTCCAGTGTAAGTAGTTGCTTCGCATTCTATCTCAGCTATAACATCAGTCTCTAAATTCGCATCGAAATCAAGTTTTAAATCATATTTAATTGGACGAATTGGATTAGCGTCGCTTTCTTTGATAATAGGAATATTTCTATAATCTGCATCGAAATATTTGGAAATCATTTTTGCATAATATCCCTTTGTATTTTCGAAAGTCCTATGCAGTTGAATAGCTTCGTTATATTCGGGGGAAATTTGATAAACAAGTGGTTCTGAGATACCTTTTACTTTTATTACGTTAAATGTAAACCTCGAGAAATCGCCTTCTAAAATTGCTTTTGAAGTGCTGCCCTCTACTATATTTTTATTCATACTTACATTTGAAGTAATAAAAACATTTAAAGGAGTAGAATTAACTTTAAATGGAAATTTAATCTTTTCGCCTCTAGAAAGAATATCATAATGAGTGCTATCTGCTGAGAAGAAAAATATCCATTCAATTTCATCATTTATCTGCTCAATTTGGAAATTACGTTGGATTTCTTTTCGTTCTTCAAGTATAGGTATATTAAAATCAAATATCCCTGTACCGACATATAATCCTCCATATTCCTTTCCATTTAATGAGTTTAGCGGATAATAATCGCCTTTTTCAAGCACAATGGCACAATATGGATATTTTAGCATACATTCATTAATGCTATAGGCTGTAGTTCTGTTATAATCTAATTTTAGGAAATCATTAAGAAATAAATTATAATCATCATAACTTCTTGCAAATATCTGATTAGTTAGACTTAATAACAAAATTACGCAAAAAAATAATATTTTATAAATATGTTTTTTCATTTTATTTTTAATAGTTAATTATCAATTAAACACATAGTAATACAACAGAAATAATTTTTACAAAAATGTAAAAAAATAACAAAGCATTAAAGCATTTTTCAAATTTTAATGCTGATAGTAGTTGAATAAATTTATATATATGTTTATCTTGAAAATTTCTGTTATCTTAACTAAATACTCAAGCAACCAAGAAATGATTTTAAACTGCTACTATGCCTAAATTTTTTACACGAATTTTAAATATAATTATTGCTAAATTCCTACTATTTGACTCAATTATGACCATATTAAGTGAATTGAAAGAAATAAAAAATTGAATAGAATGAATATAAAATTTAAATGATTAATTATTAATAAATAATATTCATTCTAAGTGAGTTTATTTCAATAATATGCAACAAAGGAAATATAATTTCGTATAATCATTTTCGTTATTATAATTCAAAAAAAACGACAAATTTTTATACTAAAATAATTAAACCTTTTTAAAATATTAGAGTCAAATAATATTAAATTTTTATATCAATATTTATATTTTATCTAATCTAAATATATAACACTATGAATAAAATATCAGCAACAATACTACTATTTCTCTTATCAATCGCAACGGGAATTGCAGCAAATATAACAGGCAGGATAGTAGATGATAAAAATTCTGGGCTAATTGGAGCTACAGTTCGCTTGCTTGATGCGAATGATAAATTAATAAATGGAGGGATCTCAAGCAATAACGGTAACTTTACGTTATCTTCTATAAAAAATGGAAAATACAAATTCGAGGTAACTTATATCGGCTATGAAACCGTTGTTAAAGACGTTGAAATCAAAAACAATAAAAATGTTAATTTAGGTAAATTAGAATTAAAAGTAACTGATATATTAGGCGAGACCGTTGTAGTCGAAGCTGCTTCTACTACAGGTGAGTTAATAAAAGATACTTCACAATTCAATGCAAAAGCTTTTAAAACTGCTGAAAATGCCGTTGCAGAGGATTTAGTAAAGAAAATCCCAGGAGTAGAAGTAGGATCTGATGGTAGCATTAAAGCACAAGGCGAATCAGTTAAAAAAGTATTAGTAGATGGAAAACCATTTTTCGGAAATGACCCAAAATTAGCAATGAAAAATATTCCTGCTGACATGATTGATAAAGTACAAATTTATGATAAAAATAGTGATAATTCCGAATTCACCGGACGCGAAGATGATGAAAAAGAAAAAGCTATTAATTTTGTTACTAAAGTAGACAGAAGAAAAAGTATATTTGGTAGAATAAGTGGCGGTTATGGTACTGATAATAGATATAACACTAGCTTATCATTAAATGTAATGAATGACCAGCAGAGGTACTCACTACTCGGTATGAGTAATAATGTAAGTATTCAGAATTTCTCTTTCTCTGATATTATGGGAATGACTGGCTCTTCTGGAAGAGGTTTTAGGTTCTTTGGTGGAGGAGCAGGTGGGATGGTCAATACTTCGCCTACTATTAGTAGCTCTTCACGTAGACCTAACAGAACTGGCGGAGCAAATACATTTATGGTATCGCCATCAGATGGTATTTCTTCAAATCATTCAGTCGGATTAAATTATTCAGATGTATATTCAAATTGGGGTGAATTGTCAGGCTCATATTTTTTCAATACTTCGAATAATACTAACACTCAAGATATTACCCGTAATTACTATGCTATTGGCGATTCAGCATATAATTTTAATCAAAATGGCGACGGAGATGCTACAAATTTAAATCATAAATTTAATGCAAGATTTAAAGCAAAGATTGACTCAAATAACGCATTTATGTTATATCCAAATTTGACATATCAATCGAATGAAATGAATTCGACTTCGAGTACTATTAGCCAATATGACTTTAGTGGTAATAAAATCAATGAATCAGATAATAAGTATTTTACAAATTATAATGGATTAAATTTCTCAAATTGGTTTACATACGTTTACACTTTCAAAAATCCTAAGAGGAATTTTAATATTTCATTATCAAATGATATTAGTACAAATGATGGATATTCCCTTCAAGATGCTAAAACTACTTATTATGCAGCAAATGAAATTGATACTATAAATCAAAAAGTTAATACAAAATACAAAAAATACGAATATGAAATTGAAGTAGAATATATTGAACCAATCACAGATAGCTCTACTCTTAGAGCATTTTATGAGTACTCTAAAGAAAATACAGATAATAACAACGAAGCTCTTTCTTTCAGCACAATAACTAATGATTATTCTATTCTTGAGGATATATACAGCTCTAAAATTAATAGTAGATTCCAAATTCATACAGTTGGTTTAAATTATAGATGGAAAAGTGGTATCTTTGATATAGGTGGTACTCTTAGATATAGAATGAGCGAATTAAATACAGATTTAATTCTCCCAAAAGCTACTACAATTAATTATAAAATGAATAATATAATGCCTAGCTTAAGAATTAGATTAAATTTTAGTAAAACTAATAATTTGAGATTTAATTATTACTCATTTTATAATGCACCAAGTGCTACTCAGCTTTCAGAAGTTCTAGATGTATCTAATCCACTTCAAATGTATTTAGGAAACTCACAATTAAAACCACTTGTAGCTCATAATATTCATGGTAATTATATGAAAATGAGCGAAGACTTTAAGCGCTATTTCTTTATTTTTGGTTTCTTATCCTTTAGAGATAATTATATAAGTAATTCATATTTTACTGCTTTGCAAGATACTACTATTGAGAACGTGAAACTCCCTGCAGGTAGCCAATTGCTAAAACCTATTAATATGGATGGATATATGGATGCTCGTTTGAATTTCAATTATTCATTCCCAATTGATTTGCTTATGTTGAAATTTAATCTCGGTGCTGGAGGAAATTATAATAAAACACCAAGTGTAATAAATGAATTAAAGAATAATTCTAATAATTATGGTTACAACTTAAATTTTGGTATTAATAGTAATATTAGTGAAAATTTAGACTTTAATATTAGTAGTGGTTATAATTATAATTTTACACAAAATTCAATTTCTACTGCTCAAGATTATACATATAAAGCGATGAATTTAAATTTTGATTTAAATTGGACTATATTTGGTGGTTTATTCCTTACTGCGAATTCATATAATATATTTTATTTAGAAAATGCTGTTAATGATCAAAAGAATATAAATGTTCTGAATTTATCTCTTGGATACAAATTCCTCAAAAATGATGCTGCTCAAATCGAGCTAAAAGCATATGATGTGCTGGATAAGAATAGTAATATTGGAAATAATATTACTGACAGATATACCGAGATAGTTACAAATAATATTTTAAGACGCTATTTCTTATTGACATTTACTTATAATCTTAAGAATTTTGGATTTTAATTAAACATATCCTGATTTTTAGAAAATATTTATTAACCCACTGCCTAAGCTGTGGGTTTTTTTTATAGTTGCTCTGACTCTAAGTAGGAAATTCTTTTAATTAGGAAAATTTATTTTTGGAGAAATAACTATACTCGTCGCTTCAAATTTCATAAGAACTAAATTGTGCGATTTAATATCAATTGAAAAAATAAAAAATTTAGAAATTATAATTTCATTATCAATTATCAATAATTTAATTCGTCTTAAATTTTTTAGCTCTTAAGATGATAGCTAAACAATTATTTAAAATAAATAAAATAAAATAAAATGAATATTTTATTAGCCACAGCTGAGCTTACTCCATTAGCTAAAACAGGTGGTTTAGCTGATATAACAGCAGCTTTACCAATCGAGTGGAAGAAGCAAGGTCATAATCCTATTGTTGTATTACCTAAATATAGCATATTCGATCCATATAAATATGGCTTCGAACCGACTGATATTGTTCTTTTTGTTCCGGTATCACATTGGTTGGAATATGCTCGACTATGGAAAGGAGTAATTCCCGGCTCAGATGTACCATGCTATTTAATTGAAAATAATGATTATTTCTGGCGAGATGGGATTTATGGCAATCCTAATGAATATGCCGATAATGATCGCCGTTTTATTTTCTTTAGCAGAGCTGTATTTGAAGTAGCTAAAGTATTGAATTTTCAACCAGATGTGATTCACGCTCACGATTTTCATACTGCTTTTGTAATGGCATTCCTGAAATCTCATTATAGAAATGATCCGTTATTCGTTAATACAGCTGGAGTATTTACTATACATAATTTAGCTTATCAAGGCTGGTTCGACCCAAAGAGAGCATTAGACTTCGCTTGCTTTAGCCAAAATGATTTTTATCCAGGCAGCTGGTTCGAGAAAAATGGGGTAGTAAATTCGATGAAAGTCGGTATTATGTTCGCTGATAAAATAACTACAGTTAGCCCTACTTATGCTAGAGAAATTAGATGGGATTACTTCGGCGAAGGTATGCAAGATTATTTAAATGAACGCGGTGGCGATTTGATTGGTGTGCTTAATGGTGTAGATTATTCTCTCTGGAATCCTGAAGATGATAAATATATTTACAAGAATTATAACATTAAGACAATTGACAAAAAGAAAGAGAATAAAAATGATTTTCTAAAATCTATGGGTTTAACTAATAAAGATGATCTAGAAAAACCTATAATTGGAATGGTTACTCGATTAACTGATCAAAAAGGTGTCGATCTACTAATGAATAAATTAGAATATCATTTATATAATAATGACTTTAGGTTTGCTCTGCTCGGAAGTGGTAATCAAAGATATGTCGAGTATTTTAACTATCTAGCTTGGAAATATCCGGGCAAAATATTTGTTCATATCGGCTATAGCGAAGAAATTGCCCATAAAATTGTAGCTTCTAGTGACTTTTTATTCCTACCTTCTCGCTATGAACCTTGTGGGCTCACACAAATGTATGCTCTTAAGTATGGTACAATTCCTATTGTCCGCTCTACTGGTGGCTTAGCTGATACTGTCTTTGAATATGTCCCTGAAAAAAAATTGGGTAATGGATTTTTATTTATTAATTATAATGCCGAGGATATGGATTTCGCTATTTCAAGGGCTTTGCAGATTTATTACAATAACCAAGACTGGAAACAAGTCAAACTAAATGCAATGAGCTATGATTTTTCAATCCGCAGTTCAGCCGAAAAATATATCCAAGTATTTGAATGGGCTTTAGGAAAATAATCTTAAAATAATTAAACAATCTAAATCTAATTATGCAAAACCTTGAACAACTAGGACAATTAATTAAAAATGCTTCATCTTTTACTAATTCTATAATTGATGAGACTTCGAAAGTTATTGTAGGACAAAATAAAATTATTGAAAAAGTAATAGCAGGACTACTCTCCGGTGGGCATATCTTATTAGAAGGTGTACCCGGATTAGCAAAAACCTTGCTATTTAATACTATTGCTAATATTGTTTCTTCGAAATATAAAAGAATTCAATTTACTCCAGATTTATTGCCTGCTGACCTAATTGGAACTTTGATTTATAGCCAAAAGAACGAAGCATTTATTGTAAAACGCGGTCCAATTTTTGCAAATTTTATTTTAGCTGATGAAATAAATAGAGCTCCAGCTAAAGTACAAAGCGCATTATTAGAAGCTATGCAAGAAAAGCAAGTAACTATTGGAGAGCAAACATATAAATTAGAAGAACCATTCATTGTGCTTGCTACTCAGAATCCAATTGAACAAGAAGGTACTTATCCTCTGCCAGAAGCACAAATGGATAGGTTTATGTTAAAATTACAAATAGATTATCCTGCTAGAGAAGATGAACGTGAGATAATTCGTAGAAATATTAATAAAACTATTCAAGAAATTAGACCACTTTTAACTCAAAATGATATTATTCAAGCTCGAGATTTAGTGAAAGCAATTTATTTAGATGAAAAAATTGAAAATTATATCCTTGATATTGTTTTTGCTACTCGCGAGCCGGAAAGATTTAATTTAAAAAATCTAAAGGCATTAATTAATTATGGCGCTTCACCGAGAGCAAGTATTAATTTAGCAAAAGCTGCTAAAGCTATAGCGTTCCAACGTGGGCGACCTTATGTCATTCCCGAAGATATTCGCTCAATAGCTTATGATGTATTAAGACACAGAATTGGGATCACATACGAAGCCGAAGCAGAAAATATTAAATCAGAAGATATTATCACAGATATACTTAATAAAGTAGAAGTGCCTTAATCAAAAAAAATCAACCCATAGCAATTACTATGGGCTGAAGAGTAAATTATCTATATCTATAATAGTTATATAATTAAAATATAACTATTTTTTTTCAATTAAATACATATCTACTTTAGAATTTTCTTTTAGGGTAATACTTAGTCCTGCACTTTCTAAATCCTTAATTGCTTCATTTATATTAGATTGAGAAATAGTAAAGTTATATAATCCTGGCAAATTTGTTTCATTGATAAAAATCTTTTTATGCATACTTTCTAAATATCTAATTAAAGTCGGTATATTTACGCTGTTTGCATTAATTTTTCCATCCTTACCGGTAGAAAATGATGTTTGAAATGATTTTGTCTTTTTGGATAATTCCTCAAATTGCTTTTGCAAAATAGAGCAATCTGCACATTTAATTATATAAGCAGTAGCATTTACAATTTCCTTTTTAACGTTAATTTTTAAATCTTTGCTAATTCTTTCGAGCAATTGTAATTTATAATCATTGAATGGTAAAGTTAGTTCATGCTTATATGAAATATTGTATTTTTCATTTAGTAAATCGCTTTGCACTTCGACTTTTTCCGGAGATGCATCTAAGAGAATTTCATATAAAGCATCAATAGGGACATTTTGGAAAATTATTCCATCAGGTGAGTCACTTATTGAGCTTGGAGCGTCCGGATCAGTTGATTTGTCAATAGTTAAAGAGTATTTTAAGTCTTTAGGATTAATCGTTTTAACGATACTAGTACTAGGCTTAATAGTCTTATTTTTTTCGATAAATGTATTTATTAAATCATCGTTTATTTCGAATGGTGAACCTATCCATTCAATTGTGCCGTCAGAATTAATTAGAAATGAGTGCGGAATAAATTTAATTTCATAGCTTTTATTAGTCTTACTTTCGAAATCAATAGCAATAAAAGCTTTCATTTCATTTTTTTCTATAAATTTAGAGACTACTTCAGGCTTTTCGGAGGTGATTGAAATGAAATTAATGTTATCTTTATATTTCTCGTGAAGTTCATTAATATGTGGAATTGCTTTTTTGCAAGGACCACACCAAGTAGCCCAAAACTCCAATAAAATAGGTTTTCCTAATAATGTAGGCTGACTATTTAACCATTTTATTACTTGAATATCTGGTGCTTTTTCATTTTTTTCAACTGCAAATGCTGAATTAAAAGCAAGAAATGTTATGAAAATAAGTGTTAAAATCGAATTATGTTTCATCTTTTATGTTTTTTTAATTAATTAAATTTGTTTTAAATATGAAAAAATAAAGTCGAATATACTATTAAAATATTTTTTTCTATTTTTTTCTAAATACTTATTTAATGGAAATTAGTTACTTTTTGAATTAAATTTTCAATTTTTAGGTTATTTCAACTATTATTTGATGTTTTTATTATAATTATAATTCATATAATCATTATTTTTGCAGTAATAATTGAATTATTATTATCGTAAAACAAATCAATATAGAAATAAAATATAACTCAATAAAAAGGTCTAAATAAATGGCTCAAAATCAGAAAAATTCTCAAGCAAAAGGGCAAGATTTGCTTTCCAAAGCTACAAATAAAGCAAATTCAACAAAATCTTCCGGTATCCCAGAAAAATATAGAACTCCACTATATTTAGTCGGAATATTCTTAGCAATATTCGTATTCTTCTGGGGAGCCATTACTAATGGTGGCTTTAATTCATCGGATAATATTGCTTCCCATAGTTTTATTAATTACTTAGATGATGCTAAATCTTCTGGGGATTTTCCGCTTTGGATTCCATTTATTTTCGGCGGTATGCCGAGTTTTGCTTCACTCCTTACCACCGGAAATAGGACTTATGATTTCTTCACACAAATATTTTTAGGAATTACAAAATTCTTCGGATGGTTATTCTCAAGCGATGTAGCTCGAGTAATTATCTTTTATTTATTCTATGGTATAGGAATGTTCCTATTAATGCGGCATAAAAAGCACACGCGATTTGTAGCTTTTCTCACTGCGTTTGGAGCAGTATTTTCTACTTATGTAATTACTTGGGCGATGATTGGGCATAATACAAAACCAATTGTACTTGCTATGTTCCCATTTATCTTCTTATTCCTCGAAAAATTAAAAGACAAATTTTCTCTATTACATACTGTTCTATTAGTTCTTGCAGTGCATTTTATGATAGAAGGTAATCACATTCAAATGATGTTCTATGGAATAATTGCATTTTCTATTTATTTAATTATTGAATTAGTAAATAGTTTAAATAAAAAAGCTGAATTAACTAAAATATTTAGAATTATTGTCTTACTTATTTTTGCCGGAGGAATTGGTTTTCTAATGAGTAGTGATAGATATTTTGCTACATTAGAATATACTCCATATTCGACTCGCGGAGTAGCACCACTTAAAGAACACGTAGAAAATCATATTGATAAACCAGTGAGAGATTACAAATACTCTACAATGTGGTCATTTAATCCGGGAGAAAGCATTTCCTTTTTAGTTCCGGGTTTCTTTGGTACTAATCCAATTGAGTTTAATGGTCAAGAACAACCTTTTTATTTCGGAGCAAAGGAAAGCGAAGATTCTCCGCCATATATGGGAATAGGCTTTTTATGCTTGGGTTTAATTGGATTTATATTATATCGCAAAGACCCATTTGTACAATCTATGGGATTAATTTCAATAGTATCATTAATTCTTTCTTTCGGAAAGTTTTCGCCGGGGTCGAGCGCTTGGTATGTAATATTGTTTATGTTTGTAGGGATGGGATTATTAATTAATTCCTACAGAAAAGGAAATATCAATAAAGCTCTCTTTTGGTTTTGTTCAGCAATATTCTTAGTTTATTTAACAGGATTAGTCGGAATTCATAGCTTTGATATGTTTAAATTATATGATGCTTTATTCTGGAATTTACCAATGTTCTATTCATTCCGCGCTCCAAGTATGGCACTAGCGTTAATTCAGTTTGCTGTACCAATTTTAGCTGGATATGGCTTAACAGGAATTATAAAAATGAGAAATGGAATGACTTCATCTGAAAAACGAATTGTATATGGATTAGGAATTGCTTCGGCAGTATTTTTAATTTTTGGTTTTGTTTATTCTGGACTATTTGAGTCTACATATAAGAGCTATATTGTCAATAAATTTGCTCCAATGATGCAAGGTCAGGAATTTCCTAATGAAATCATACAAAGTTTAATTAGCAATATGACCGCAGATTGGTATTTTTCAGCATTTTTAATGATTATTCTATCCGGTGCTGTTTATATGTTTGTTAATAAAAAAATTAATTCAAATATATTTTTGGGCGTTATTTTAATCTCGTTTATTGTAGATTTGTGGAGAGTTGATTTTAGAGCAATGAATTATAGTGATGGTAATATAAGTGATGAAGTTTTTGCACCGTATGAACAATTTTATGGAAGTATTAAGCAACAGGATAATTCACTTTATAGAGTAGCAGATTTGACAGCTCCTCACGATAACATGCTAGCGCATTTCCGTTTGCAATCTGTGGGTGGTTATCATGCTGCTAAATTAAGGGTTTATCAAGATTTAATGGATCTAGCCAATATTGATAATTTCGCAGGTTCTACGCATCAACTTGTTAATCCATTCCTATGGAATTTAATGAATGTGAAATATGTTATTATGCCAGATGCAAATCGTCAACCTGCAATTCAGCCGAATCCTACTGCTCTACCACGTGCATTTTTCGTAAATAATTATGCAGTAGCTAAACCAATTGATATTTTACGACACTTAAAATTAGGTGATTTTAATCCTAAAGATACAGTATTTCTTGAAAAAAATATTTCTGAAAGTATTGAACCAGCTCATTTTACTGCTCTCGTTGAAATCAAAGAATATAAAAATGAGTATATTAAAATTCAAACAAAAAATCTAGGAAATAATTTCTTATTCATAAGTGAAATATATTATGAACCATCTTGGAAAGCATATATAGATGGTAAAGAAACTCCTATTTATAAATCAAACTATGCCTTCCGGGGAATTATTGTACCAGCAGGTGAGCATCAAGTCGAATTGAAATTCCGCTCTGAAAAATTTGAAACAGGGAAATCGTTCAGCTTAGTATTAAATATTGTAGCTTTGCTTGCATTATTGGGAGGATTATTTTTTGAATATAAAAAGAAGAAAAATAATAAAATAGAAAATATTGAAGAATAAATATTTTATTTAACTTAGTTGAAGTGGCTCTGCATTTCAATTACTTAATAGTTTCTTGAAAATAATTTCAACTGCTTGTAATATTTGATAGTTGATATTAAATTAATAAAAAGTTGATTATTTTCAAGAAACACTTTTTATAAACTGCAAAGAAAAAAAAGTATTTGAAAAAACTTCAATTAATAGTAAATAGCTTGTTATTTTGGTCTTGAGCTTCTAATTGCATTAGAGCTTACAGTGAAAGTTAAATCTCTGGGGTATTCTTTTCCGAGTTCATTATATTTTTGTTCTGCAATGAAACCAATCATT
>CALLXS010000114.1 GCA_937875295.1 uncultured bacterium
ATAGCAAAAATTATTTTATTTTTCACGTTTTATTAATTTGATTAACAAAATAATTTATTTCATTTATTAATAATTCAGCCGGTATTTGATTAACATTATCAGAATCAGATTGCGAAATAATTTTAGCATTAGGATTATTAGTACCGAACTTCACTAAATTATGTTTATTATCAGTATATAGAGCAATTAAATTCTTTTTAAAGGCAGCTGCTATATGGATAATTGAAGTGTCTGGAGTAATAATTAAATCACATTCTTTGATAAAAGCTGCTAATGAATTAATCGAAAACTTTGGCAATAGTATAATATTTGTTGTATTTGAATTAGTATTTTCTGATTTATTTCTGAATTTTTGTATTATCTCTTCTGCAATAAATTTCTCATTTTCCATTGCATTAAGATAAATATTGAATTTCTCTAAATTTATCTTTGATAGTACTTTACTCAAATTATCAGCATTATACACTCTGCTCGGCGATGTAGCCGAAATATTAATTAATAAATTAATTTTCCCATTTTTCAGAATTATGCTTTTAATTTCATTAATTGATTCATTTCCTAAAAATATTTCAGGTAAAATTGGCGGCGGCGGTGGAACAATATCGAGCATTTTAAGAGCATCGAAAACAATATCAGTAAAATATTTATTTTCATTTTGATTATTATTCCCATAGATAAAGCTAATTTTATTTTTGGCTTTTGCTAACTTTGCTATTATTTTTGACTCAGTAGAATAGTGATTTTTAGGGTCTATCCAATAATCAAAATTTATTTGCCGTAACTTTAAAATAAATCTAATTAGTTTAGCTGGAGTTTTTTCGTACTTTATTATTTTATGAATATTAGGATTATGTTTAAGAATATCCGCATTTCCTCTTCCGGAAATCACATAAATTTCGGCTTCGGGGTATTTATTCTTAATAGCAGAAAAAGCTGGAGTGCTAAGCACCATATCGCCAATTCTTCCGAGAGTAAGAAATCCTATTTTCATTTTATAAAATGTTCTTTTATATTTTTCAACTCATTTAGTTAAAATCTGAGTGAAATTAATATAGAATAATGACAACTTATTCGTATTCTTCAGCAATTTTAATTGCTTCAAGCATTCGATTGGCTTCGTCAATGTATAATTGAGGGACATTTTTAAAAGCAAGAAATCTATTAAAATCATCTTTTGCTTTTTGATTTTCTTTCTTATAAGTATATGCTACTGCTCTACCATAATATGCCATTGCAATATTTGGGTCAAGGTCTATTGTACGATTATATGCAGAAATTGAATTGTCATCATCTTCGAGCATATAGTAAATATTTGCTTTAGTATAAGAATATTGAGCATTATTTTGGTTGATTTCAATGGCTTTATCAATATTTTCTATTGCGTTTTGATATTCACCAAGCTTAGTATGAGCAAGCGCAAGCGTATAGAAAGCATCGGCATTTTTAGGATCTAATTGCACTGCTTTCTTAAGGTCTTCAATGGCAGCTTTTTGATTATTTAAATTCATATATGCCAAAGCTCTATTATAAAAAATTGGTGCATATTCTTGATTTATTTTTATTTGCTCTGAATATTTTTCTATAGCTTTTGAATAATCTCCCTTGATGAATGAATTATATGCCGATTCATTATCTTGAGCTATAGAAAATGAACTTCCACAAAGCAGTAAAATAAAAGCAAGTAAAAAATTGTATTTTATATTTTCCATTTAAATTATTCCAATTTACTAATATAATTATTAAGATTACAAAAATACAAATTTTTATTAAATATGCTTAAAGAAGTTGTAGAAATAAAAAAAAGAGGTGAGATTTTTTTAGGGGGGGATATCACCTCTTTTTTAAAGGAAATAAATTATTTACTTTTTTATTGCAGATCGAGTTATAATAATATCATCCAAGGTTAACTTATAGAAATATTTTCCGGTGCTTAAATTCTCACCATTAATTTTTACAAAATAATCACCTTTGTCTTTATATTCATCAACTAACATTTTGACGAATTTTCCATTTATATCAAATATTTCAATTTTTACATTTCCACTTTTTGCAATAGTGTAATTTATGATAGTTTCTTTTTCGAATGGATTAGGAATATTTTGCTGTAAATTACTTTCTTCATTTGATACATCGACTGAACTTAAAATACCTTTATCGATTAGAGCTTTTTCTATTGCTGAAAGTTGTTGTTTTAATTTTGATATTTCATTATCTTTTTCTTTTACTGCTTCAATTAAAACTGGAATCATTCCATCATATACAACACCTAAAGTTTCATAATTATTAATATCACCTTCTTTGCCAACAACCACCTCCGGTAGCACTTTTTGAACTTCTTGAGCAATTACTCCTACTTGTCTTGTGATGTCAGAAGAATTTACATAATTATAATAAACACCATTAATGCCTTTTAGAATAGACATAGGTGATGTAATACTAACAATATTTGTTTTTAATCTTTTATCTGAAGAATGCCACCATCCAGAGTTGTTATATCCTCCAACACTTGACCCAAAAGCTACTTCTAAAGCACTTTGTGGATTATTTACACCAATTCCTAAATGACCATTTTGAGTTAATCTCATTTTTTCAGTCATTTTATGATTTGTACCGTTCCAATCAGCAGTCGAAAATTTTAGTGCATCTTTTGAGTCTTCTCCTCCGAAATATATAACTGCATTATGATTATCAAAACCAATTCTTTCAAGTACCATCCCCATATAATCAGATTCATTTCCAAGTTGTAACCCAGATTTAGGCCAACCTTGAAATGAAGAAATTATATATTCATTTAAGGTATCTGGGCTAGTACTGCCTCCAATATATAACATTCCATTGTCAATAGTTAGTCTGGGTTTTAGTGAATTAACATCGAAATTTTTATTATAATTTTGATTTCCTATTACAACATTACCAAAAGTATAAATATCAGAATTAATATTGTCAGGAGATTGATTAGTAGTTTTTAATAAATACCAATCTGCATCTGAACCTGTATAATTATTATAAATATTAATGGTAGTATCTCCAGCATAATAATAATTATTAATAGTAGTATCTACCTTAATTATTTCTTGTGATGGAAAAGTAAAAATATCTCTCCAATATAACCTTCCTAAGTTATCTTGCATTAAAACCTTTCTAAGAGCATTATTATTAGTTACACCTTCAAACCTTACACCATCAGTTGTATGTAATTGTTCTGTTGGATTTGCTGTGCCAATTCCTATCTTAATAGGAGTAAGGTTATTGTTTGAATTGTGTGGTACTAAACTATTTTGATTAGAATTTGGAACCCAAGTTTGTGAATAGCTATTATAACTAATAAAAAGTAATATAACAGAAATACTTATAACAAATCTTTTCATTTTTTTTCTCTTCTTACTAAAAAAATTTTATTTCAATTTTTTAAAATCTTCTACGAGGTTAAGTTCTTCCCAAGGATAA
>CALLXS010000115.1 GCA_937875295.1 uncultured bacterium
ATTATTTACTTATATTTAAGAATTATTAATTAATTTTGATATACACAAAATGAAAATAAAAATTTTTATAACTTTGATAATTATTTCTGTAATATTTTACGGATGCTCGAGTTCCAAAGAAATTGATAAGAAATCTCAAAGTAGTCAAGAAATTCAAACTTCAGAGAAGCCAAAAGAAATAGAAAAACCTAAAATAGAATTTGATATTAATTCTAATTTGAAGAATTTATATGCCATTGCTGAAAGTTCAATTTCTTTGCAGGGTAATAATTATTCAGCGGACTTGGAAATTAAAATTGCTGATGACGATTCTATATCTATTATAGTTACAGGTGCTTTTGGAATGACTTATGGTAAAGTGTATTCTACTCAGAAATTATTTGTTTTGCTTAATGCTTTTGCTGGCAAAATATATACAGGCAACCCTCAATCAAAGCAATTAACGGAATTTATTGGAACCGATTTAAGTATTTCAAATTTAATCGATATTTTTAAAGCAAAATTACTTTTTGATCCTAATCAATATAAGTTTGTCGAATCAAAAAACGATGAAAATAAATTTGAATATATTAATGATAAATTACAAGACAATGTAATTCTTGACCAATATCAACGTATAAAAGCATATAGCCGCAAGGATAACGGTCAAGATATTTTTAGAGTAAATTATTTTTATACTTCTGCAAGCAAAAATAATTTCAATACTTTGAAATCCTTAAAACTCTTTATTCCTCAAGCTAAAAGTAGCTTAGAATTAAATTTTGAATCTTACAATATCCTTACAGATTTAAAAACTCCTTTTAGCTTTAAAATCCCTAAAAATGCTACAATAGAAAAATTCGATTAATAAATTGAGACATAAATATTCAATATTAATTTTAATGCTTGTATTTAATTATATAAGCTACTCACAAGAGAATAAACCAGTTCCAAATGTTACTGATTCTTTACTTATTCAACGAAGTCAAAATATTGATAGCGTGAAAGTAATTCCAAATTCAACTCTTGATACTATTGTAAAATACCAAGCTAAGGATAGTTTAATTTATGATTTAAAAAACAAGACATTACGCTTAAAAAACAAAGCTAAATTAGACTTTAAAGTACAAAAACTTTCATCTGACCACATTATTTTTAATTTTCAGAACTCAACACTTGAAGCAGTAGCAGACTCTTCCAAAGATCCTTCTAAGAGAGAATATCCTCAGTTTTCTGATGGAGGACAATCCTTTGTCGGTGCTAGAATTTTTTATAATTTTGATACAAAACAAGGTATTGTTAATGTAGGTGAGACAGAAATAATTGATGGATACTTTAGTGGCTCTCAAATTAAGAGAATTAATGATGAAGAGTTATTCGTTCAAAATGGTTGCTATACAAATTGTGATAAACCGCATCCTCATTATTATTTTGGCTCTACAGAAATGAAATTAAAAATGAACGATAAGGTTTATATTGACCCTATTATTTTTTATGTAGAGGATTTACCAATTGCTGCTATCCCTATCGGGCTATTCTTTCCCGTTAACAAAGGAAGACAATCGGGATTAGTCCTACCTAATGTATTTTATTCACGAAATAGAGGTATGACCTTAGAGAATTTAGGACTTTATTTAGCTTTAAGTGATTATTATGATACTAAATTTTCACTTAATTTCTATACAAAAGGTGGATTTCTATTATCTGATTATACTCAGTGGAAATTAAAAAACAAGTTCGAGGGAAATGCTGACTTGAAATTTGGATATACTCGATATAATCCTGATGATGAATACAAACAAAACTATAGCATTAGGTTAAATCACCAGCAGAAATTTACTCCTCAAATGCAATTATCTGCAAATATTGATTTTATGACAGAAGATTTTAATCGGCAAACCTCAAATAATATATTTGATAGGTCGAGACAAGAAATTACATCATATGCTTCATTTAATCAATCTTTTGATAATGGGATCTCTTATTCGGTTAATTTCAACCGTTCACAAAATATTATAACTGGTACTTATAATCAAATGTTACCATCTGTTAATTTCAATATCCCTACTTTATATCCATTAAAAAACATTATTAGCTCAAACTCAGCAGTATCTTGGTTACGCGATGTTACCTTTACTTATAGTACGAATGCAAATTTTAATCAATCAAAAGATTTAATAATAAATAATCTTGGTGATACAAACTATCGCCATAGATACTCTAATAAAATTTCTCATACACCATCTCTCTCTATATCTCCAAAATTAGGATACTTCACTATTAATCCTTACATTAGTTTTTCAGCAAATAATTATTTCCGTAGATCAAATAAAACATTTAATCAATTGGATTCAACTGAAAATATTATAAGTGAAAATGGATTTTTTACAGAATATAATTATAGTTTAGGAGCTAATATAAGCACGACCCTATGGGGAATACTGAAAACTAATTTAGGAAAACTAAATTCTATCCGGCATCAATTTAAACCTATTATTGGATATAGCTATACTCCAGATTTATCTGGTCAGCAATATAATTTTTATGGTGAATATTTTAATTCTAAGTTAAATCAAAATATAAGATATTCTCATTTCGAGCTAGATGGAGGTGGAATAGCATCTCAAACTTTGCAGAACAATCTAAATTTGGGGTTTGATAATACTTTTTCTATTACATTAAATCAAGATACAGGTTTACCTAAAAAGATCGATTTATTGCGTTTATCACTTAATACAGGATATAATTTCGCAATAGATTCATTAAATTTAAGAAATATTAATATGAATTTCAGCACACCACCTATTGGGAATTTTAATTTTAATGGAAGTGCAAATTTTGGAGTTTATGACCAATTTCTTGATTCAAATAATAGAGTAGTTACATCAAATAAATTCTTAGTGAATGCCGGAAAAGGATTAGCTACAATGAATAATTTAACTTTAAGCGTATCTACTTCTTTTTCAAGCGAAGGCTTTTTCCCTACTTATGGATCCTTAGAGCAAGTTGATTCTTTAGCTTTTGGTGATAGATTTAATCAAAAAATGAATCCAAACGAAAGTTTTTATAATGGTTTTGGTGATAATTCTCCCGGTTATGATAGCTTCTCTCCCCCTTGGTCTATTAATTTAAGCCTATTCTTTAATTACAATAAAATTGGATTAAATGATTATAATAAATCATTAAATTTAACAACTGATTTTAATTTTAAAATAACTCCTACTTGGAATTTTACTGGAAGAACTGGAGTTGATATATTTAATTGGGATTTCTCTAATACTGCTATTATTATTACAAAAGATTTGCACTGCTGGAGCTTATATTTTGAATGGTATCCAATAGGAGTAAATAAAGGATTTTATCTAAGGTTTAGTCCGAAAGCACAGAATCTAAAAGATTTAAAAATCGAAAAACGACATCTACCACTATATTATTAAGGGATTGATAAATATAATCATGAGTTTCAGAACTTTTTAAATACGACTCTAATGATTTTCTAAAAGGCAATTGATTAATAGTTGTGCTTTGAATAATTATATTATTTATAATAATTTAATTTATAATCATATTATACTAAAATAAAAAAAGACTACATTTATTAAAAATGTAGTCTTTATTATATAAATTAAAACTAAAGATTAATTGCAATTCAAATCGCTAATCATTTTTTTAGCAGTTTTAGCTAATTCTGATGTTGGATCTAAAGTAACTGCTTTCTTATAATTTTTGCAAGCATTTGCCTGATCTTTATTACCATGATATGATAATCCTAAAAAGAAATAAGCCATTGATGAATTTGGAACTGATTCAGTCCAAGCTTTAGAATATTTATTCATATCATTATATTTCTTTTCGCCCATAAAAATATTATTTAGTTTAGCATATGCGTTGTTTAAAACGTTTTCATTTTCTTTTGCATTAGGAGTCATTTTATCAATACTTGTAATAAGTAATTCTTTACCTTTTTCCTTATTATCTGTTTTAATATATGAATCACTTAAATATAGATATGAAAAATAATTTCCTGGATCTTCCACTAGTAATTGTTCGAAAACTGGAATTGCTGATTGGAAATTTTCAGAGAAAATATATGATAGACCTAAATAGTATTTCATTTTTGGAGAAAGAGAATCTTTTACAACTTCATCTCTTAATTTTAAATAATTAATAGCTGCTGGATAATCTTTCATTACATAAGCCAATGTACCATATCTCATTAAACCCATTGGTCTATCTTTATCTAATTTAATTACATTTTCGTAAGATTTAATTGCTGTCAAAGTATCGCCGGATAACAAGTATGCGTTAGATAAATTTTCTAAATTATCAGCATCTAATAAATTTTGAGCTGCTAATGGTTTAAATGCTTCTACTGATTCAGCAAATTTTTGAGTTTTATATAAGCATTCAGCGCTCCAAATTAAAACCCTTGTCTTCACACTATCGATTTCCTTAGAAACAATATTTGCATTTTCTACTAAAGCATCACAAGAATTAATTTTATATAAAGATTCTACTAAATAATATCTTGCTATTGAATGATCAGGTCTTAATTGAACATATTTATTTAAATATCTAGCTGCATTTTCATATAATTCAGCATAGTAATAAATTCTACCAGCTTCCCAAAATGCTTTTGCATTTTTTGGATCTTTGTTTGCAACAATTTCCCATTGATTTAATGATTGTGAATAATATTCATTTTTTAAATCAACATCTTGTTCAGTTCTTGCCATATTATAATATGAAGATGCTAAATTTATTCTTGCGTCTATGTTAGTTTCTTCAATTTCGAGTGCTTTACTATAGTTGTCAATAGCTAAAGCATAAACTTTCTGAGCAAAATATAAATCAGCTAATGCTACCCAGCCAGCAGCTAAATTTTCATCCATTCTTTGAGCTTTTCTAATCTCTAAATCAGCCTTATTTAAGTCGCCAGACTTAATATATGCTTGACCAAGAGCAAGGTAATTCAACACATTTTTAGATTCATCTTTTATTGCTTTATTAATTAAATCAATAGCTTCTTTGTGCTTACCTAAATCAGAATAAACCTTAGCTAATTTTCTTCTTATATTATTCTCTTTTGATTCTATTTGATATGCTTTGTCATACATAATTGCAGCAGAATCTGTCATAGCTAACTCGTAATATACATCACCAGCTAAAACATAAACATCTTCATCTTTCGGTTTTTGTGCAATTGCGCTGTGAATCACATTTCTAGCATTAATATAATCTTTTTCTTTGAAGAATTTTTTTAAATCATCTACTGGATCTGCAAATGCTTCTGCAATGCCTAAGAAGATAAATGTTGCTATTATTAAAATAATTCTGGGTTTCATTTTTGGTTTCCTTATATTATATTTTTCTTCTTTAAATATTTTTTATCTTATGTTGTTTAATTTAGTTTACTATTTTTTACCGTAAAAGTTACGATAAAATTTTTAATAATAGTATTTTATTATTAATCAGCTATCAATCTTATTTTCCCAAATGCAGGTACAATTCCTATTTTATTGAAGTAAGTTTGTGCTTTTCCATTTTTTGTTAAGAATCTTGAATAAGCCATTGCTACATCAGTTTGCTTGTCTAATAAATAGATATAATGTGTAATTATATATGGATAAAAACCTCTTACAATATTGGCTTGATGTACTGAGCGTGGATATTGATATTTTCCGGTACTATCGATAAAGCTAACTTGGATTGGTTTTAAATTAGGCTCTCTCTTGATTTGTGAAAGATAGCCAATTCCAACTGCATTTTTATTCGATTTTACATAGTTTTTGACTGAATCTACTCCATTAAAAAATAGCAGTTTCTTTGCAATTTGCTTATCTTTAATTAAATATTTTTTTAAATTAAAATACTCTGAAGAAAGATGACTATTGCATACAATAGTAGTAATTGGTGATTTTGAATAATAAGTATTGAAATTTACTTTCGGATTTGTAAAAATTTCATGTAATTGTTTGTCTGTAATTGTATCTAACTGAACATCTACATTTGTGTAAAAGGTTAATGCATCGTGTGCAATAGGCTCTCTTGGATGTTCTCCTACTTTATATTTTTGCATAAGCGAATCTTCACTTGAGCTATATTCCCGCGATAGAATCACAGCTTTTGCATCACCAGATAATAGCTTTGCCATACAATCAAAAGCTGTTGTAGAAGTTAGATCGATTTTTAAAGTAATATTAAGCGAATCAAATTCATCTGAGGGTACTTTTACAGCATCATAAAATCCATTATCACAATATACTTTTAATACCGTTTCTGGTTGACTAGGCTGATTATTGCTGTTGTTACAAGCTGAAAGCAATATAAGACTTAATATTACAAAAAGAAATATTTTTTTCATTTTTCCCTACATACAAAATAATACATTTTATTAATTTTCTTTTAAATTTAATTTAAGAACCCATATTTGATTCAATTGTTTCATAAATTTAAAAGAGAGGAGCATATCATTCCTCATCATTTTGTTTATTTTGTTTTAATTTTATATTATATGTAATTATCCTAAATATTCCCCAAAGAATAAAAATAACTCCCATCACTTTCATTATATATGGGTCTGAATTAGGTATTTTGATTAATCCTAATAATAAAATCACACCTAAAATTAAAATTAACGCTCTAATTATGTAATTAATTGCAACCATTATCTATATAAATTATTGTTGTCTTTTCTTATGTAAAAATGGGAATATTAGTATAATAAAACTTTATCTATGATAAAAAAAAGATATTTAATAAACAGTATAATTTGCTAAATTAAGATTTGTGGAAGATTAAGGAATTATATTTAATAGTTTAAAGTACTACTAAATTTTATTCATCAATATATGATTTACTCAATAATTGCAGAATTAATAGAATTTATATTTTATATTATTTTGCTAAAATTAATACTTCACCTTATGGACTGTATTATATCTCACCTTTTTTTAAAATAAATAGCTTGGTGTATCAATTACTACTAATGTAGCAATTGATACTTTAGCTATTTTAGTTCAAATAGAACTTTAAAAATAATCAAATATTAGTATAATATTTATATTGATTAAAATTAAATTTTAATTTTTTTTCAAAGTTCAAACTATAAAATTGATCTCATACCAGAGTTTTTTAACTCAAATATTATTTTATCTAAGTCTAAATACTACCGGTATTGTGAGCCAGCTACCTACAGGTTGTTTATTTTGAATACCTGGTGAAAATGTAGTTTTCTTAATCGCCTCAATTGCAGCAGTATTTAAAGTAGTCGATGGACTATCTCTAATTACTATCTTAAGAGGTTTACCAGATTTACCAATATAAATACCAACTTGTACAGTACCTTCGATACCTGCTTTTTTAGCAACTTCTGGATAAGTAATATTTCTTGCTAATTCACCAGGATCGAACGAAGGACGCTTTTCCATTGCGACAAATACATCCATATCTTCTTCGCGAATATCATCTTCTTTTTTCACTACCACTGTTTCCGAAGGTTTATCAAAACTTACATCAGATGGTAAAGAATTAAGATCGACAATTTGTCCAGTCTCGCTCTTTAAAGATGATTCAATTTGAGAAAAATCTGCAAAATCTTTGAGCTCAACTACTTCTGCATCAGGTACAGGAACAGGGTTACCTGCTTTAGCTATGGTAGCTATATCTACATCTTCAGGAGGAGCTTCTTGAGTCGCTGTTTGGTCGTCTTTAGTCTCGTCTTGAAGTGGAGTCGTAATTTGGATTTTACTTATTGGAGGAGCCGCTAATTTAACCACTGGTTTCTCAGTTGCTTTTCCATATACAAAGTATAAGACCATTAATAAGAGTAATAAAATTACTGTATATATAAAGCCTTTATATGTATATTTTTTAATCCATTCTTTTAATTCTACCGCTCCATATGTTGGTGGATTAGGTAGTTGTATTGTTCTGTTAGCCATATTATAGATCCTTTATTAAAGTTTTATCTTCTTCGGTAAATTTACCAAAGGTAAATTTTCTTCTTCTTTCCAAAGGACTTCCTGTTGTAGCATCTGTTTCTTTTGATATTTCTGTAGCAATTGATACTTCAGCTAAATTTAACTCATTAAGTACATTTACCACTACCTCATATTTAGACATTGGGTCAGCTTTAAGAACAGAAATTAAACGATTTTTCCCAATATCAGGTCTTAAATTCTGTTTAATTGCTACTTCACCAAGTTTTTTTATATCTACTGATTCAGGGTCAGACATAGTACCATCTGCATGACCGTATTGATAGAATAGTTTTCCATCTTCACGGACAAAAATATTAAATAATTCAGAAGCTTTTACTTTCACGTCATCACCAGCATCAATCTTCTCAGGTGGAATTTTCATTTCCATTATCTGAGGTTTTAACATTGTCGTTGTAAATAGGAAGAAAGTAAGCAATAGCAAAGTGATATCAACAAGGGGAGTCATATCTACCGCAAAATTCAAACGATTTGGTTTTTTGCGATTGCTTTTTTTGCCTCTCTTTACTCTTTGTGGAAGTTGCATTCCACCGCCACCGCCAGCCATTATCTATCTCCTATTATATTATTAATTGTCATATTAATTTTCCTTTATTTTTTGTTACTTATAATATTAATATTATAAAAATAACTTTTTCATTATTGAAAGTTCTCTTTTTATCCTCTTTGTTTATCAGTTACGTAATTAAATGTCCTTACTCCGGCTACTCTAAACATTTCCATTATATCTTGTATTTTTTTAAAGAATAATGCTCTATCTCCATCTATCACAAAAATTGTCTTTTCGCTTAATGATGCGGTAGTTCTTAATAAAGTAACCATTTGAGTAGAATCTGGTACTTTTATTACAGCATCAGCTTGAAAATTAGGAGACAAACTAGGAAGTACTTTTAATAAATCTTCTCTAGTATTTTTATTTGATAAACCGAAAGTCATTACAGTATCACCTTTATCAATACCAACAGTAATCACAGCTAAATCTTTTTCTGGTAAGAAAGTTGTATCAGCTGCTGCTGCAGGTCTTTCCACTATAATTTGTTGGCTACTGCCCTCAGTATCAGCTTTAAAGGTAGAAGAGAACATCAAGAATGTGAGCAATAAGAATGTAATATCGACAAGTGGAGTCATATCCACTGCGAAACCTAATCTTTTTTTCTTAACTTTTGCCACTTTATCTCTCCGTAATTATTAGTTTTTAAAATTATTTATTACCACTTACATGAAGAGTAAAGATTTGAGTTACATTCAAAATAACTTCATCAATTGAATATACGACATTATCAACTTTTGTTGAGAATAAATTAAAGAATACAATTGAAATAATTGCAGCTATAAGACCAGCAGCAGTATTATATAATGCTTCAGAAATACCAACAGCAAGCTGAGTAGCATCTACAGTACCAGTATCACCAAAAGCAGCGAATGCTCTAATCATACCTAAAGTAGTTCCTAACAAACCGAACATAGTACCAATTGAAGCAATAGTAGAAAGAATAACAAGGTTTTTCTCTAATAAAGGAATTTCTAAATTTGTAGCTTCGTCGATTGCTCTTTGCACTTCGCTGAGTTTCTTTTCTTTATCAAGCTCGGTATCATCTTTCACGACCTTAAATCGTTCGATACCTGCTCTCACAATGTTGGCTAAGCTACCTCGTTGAACTTCGCATGCTTGAAGAGCTTCTTCATAGCGTTCGTTTAATAAATCTTCACTAATTTGAGCAACAAATTTCTTAGGATCACCTTTTCCAACTGCTTTTTTCAATGAAAAGTATCTCTCAATCACGAATGTAGTAGCTATTATAATTAAGCCCATGATAATTGCAACTACAGGTCCACCTGTATAAATTGTTGCAAGTGTATGGCCTGGTTTTGGTTTATGGCGAGTTCCTGGATCAAGGAAGCCATCAGGATTACCAAATCCATATTCAAAAATTAAAAATGCTATAATCATAGCTAAAACCATAACGACTACATTAAAGATGTTTTTCATAACACTCCTTATTTAAAATTAAAATTATAAAAAATTATTGTTAACATTTTGTTTGTATTTTTTTTTAGTTAATTACTTTTTTATCAATAAATTAATGCAATTAATTGTAATTACCTTCTAAAAATCTACTATTACCATATATATCTTTAGACACTTTTAGAGTAAAATTTGTTACAGAAAATATTTCTTTAATTAACTCTTCTTGTCCATAACCTATTTCTAAGTAGAATTTCCCATTTTCAGCTAACATATTTGGGAAAATATTTGAATATCTTCTATAATAAGTTAGTCCATCCAATTCATCTGTCAAAGCTATTTTAGGTTCATAATTTAGCACATTTTTATCAAGTCTATTATATTCTATATCAGAGACATAAGGTGGATTTGAGATTATAATATCAAATTTAGTTTTTGGTATCTGCTTTAAAATATCCATCTTATAGAAACTAATATTTTTCAAATTATATTTTTTAGCATTTTTTTCGGCTATTTCAAGTGCTTTATCAGAAATATCTATTGCAAATACTTTTGAATTTATCAATGAATTTGCTAGTGATATTGCAATACATCCACTACCGGTGCCAATGTCTAAAATGTTTATTCTTATATCACGGTTCGGAATTAATTTTAGTATATTTTTCACCAATTCTTCCGTTTCCGGTCTTGGAATTAACACATTATTGTCTAATTCTAAACTAAAACTTAAGAATTGGGCAGAATTTACTACATATTGAATTGGTTTATGCTTTGCCAATTCTTTCATTTTTCCTCTTAATTCTGACAATTCTATTTCATTAAGAGGTCTATCAAAATTTAAATATAAGTCTATATTTTTAAAATTTAGCACGCTACACATCAATATTTGCATATTTCTGCGAGCATCAGGAATATTATTTCGTACCAAATATTCCGTCCCCAAATTTAACGTTTCTATTAAACTTTTCAAAATAAATTATTACTTCTCATATTTCTAGCAATTAGAGCTAATAATGCCATTCTTGTAAACACTCCGTGTGTTACTTGAGTTTGTATCAACACATTAGGGTGTAAACTTACATTATAATCAAGCTCTACTCCATAATTTACTGGACCTGGATGTAATAAAACTAATTCTGGTTTTTTATTGAAATGCTCTAAGTTTACACCATAATAATTAGAGAATTCTCTAATTGTAGGTAAAAGTCCAGACTCCATTCTCTCGCGTTGTAATCTTAGTACTAAAGCTACGTCGCACCATTCTATTGCGTCATTTAAATCTTCGATAATATCAATATTCCAATAATTCATCCTCCTTGGGAATAATGTACCCGGAGTGCAAAGTTTTACATCTGCTCCTAAAGTTTTAAGCACTGTAATATTTGAGCGTGCTACTCTACTATGCAAAATATCGCCAATTATGCATATTTTAAGACCTTTCACATCTCCGAAATGTCTCCTTAAAGTATATGAATCTAGTAATGCTTGAGTAGGATGTTCGTGCTTTCCATCGCCCGCATTAATAATTGCCCCATGAGTATTTGCTTGTAAAAAATCTGGCACGCCTGAGCAATTATGTCTTATTACGTACATTTGTACTCCCATTGCTTCGATGGTTCTAAGTGTATCTATAAGAGATTCACCCTTCTTTAGGCTAGAAGAAGCGGATTGAAATGATAAAGTATCCCCTGAAAGCCTTTTAGCTGCTAAATCAAAGGATAATTTAGTACGAGTAGAATTCTCGAAAAATGCCATAGCAACAGTGAGACCTTTTAAATCATCAAATTTTACTCCCGGTTTATAATTTTCTATATAATAATCAGCAAGAGCAAAAATTGAATTGATATCATTAAATGTCAAGTCATCGGCATTTAATAAATAAGGTTTTGAAATAGATAAATTTTCCATTTTTAAAAATATTTTTTAACTTTTCAAATAAAATCTTACAAAAATAAAAAAAAAGCCGCTATTACTAACGGCTTTTTTTTTAACATTTGAAAAAAAATTATTTTTTCTTTGCAGTTTTCTTTGCTGGTGCTTTTTTAGCAGCTTTTTTAGCAGCTGGTTTTGTTTCACCATTTACTAAATCAGCTAAACCTTTACCTGGTTTAAATTTCGCAACTGTTTTAGCTGGAATATTCATTTTAGTCCTATTAAAAGGATTTACACCAGTGCGTGCAGCGCGTTTAATTGTTTTGAATGTACCAAATCCAATTAATGTAACATCACCACCTGCTGCTAATTCATTTGAAATAGCGTCTACAATACCTTTTAAGCATACTTCAACCTCAGTTTTTTTAAGATTGGATTCTTTTGCTACTACATCAACTAATTGTGCTTTGTTTAAGCTCATAATTTACTCCTATAATTAAAGAAAATAATAAAACGAATTACTTAACTTCTAAATTAACATTTTTTTTTAAATAAAATACTATATTTAAAAAAATTATTTTTTTCAAATACTATTGATTTTATTTAACTTACCGCAAAAATAATTAAAAATAAATATTTATTCCTAATATTTTTTATTTAATTTAAATATTTCTAATTAAAAAACTATATTTTTTTATTAGAAACTATAAAATGTATAGTTACATAACTACTAAATTACAAAGAGTTAAACGAATTACAAAATAAAAAATTATTTTTTTTCAATATAAATCAATAAAAAACAATTTTTATTGAAATTTCTTCACTTTTCCCTCTTTTTGAGATGCATTTTATTAAATAATTATCTTGAATAGGAGTAAAATAAATATTTTCATATGCTTTGCATTTACCAACAAACTCGTTATTTACATACCAATATAGCATCTCATTCAAATCATCAGATGCAGCTTTGAGGTTAATTTCTTGACCAGAATTTTTTTCAACATAATAAACAAAATTTTCGTTTGGTGAAAGTATTTTTAATTTTCCGCTATAATTAATACTTTGACATTTGGGGTTATGAATAATATCTCTATAATATTTATTATTAATACTTAACCACAATTTATATTCTGGAGGATAATTAATAAATACCTCCTTTATATATTTATTATCGCGTGGTAAGCAGCTATTACAATAATATATAGTTGAATCAAGCGATATATACCTTAGTTGATGTAAATCACATTTTTCTGGAAGCGTAACATTTTTAATTAAATAATCATCAGTAAGATTCTCTTCGTTACCACTATAATCACAATAATCATTTGGTAATTTTCCAGATTTTTTGCAAACTTTTGATAATATTAAATTCTTTGGTAATTGGTGATTTATTTCCTTCACTCCTATTTTTTCATAAATTTCAAATAATAAAGGTAATGCTATCTCCCCTCCTATTAAAAATGGAGAACCTTTCCCATTAAAATTCCCACACCATACCACTATTGTATAATTTGCGTCATATCCCACAGCCCAAGCATCTCGCTTTCCGTAAGATGTACCTGTCTTCCACGATATATTAGGAATTCGCTTTTGTTTCATCTCAAGAATTTTACTTTCGATTCTATCTTCCTTAAATTTGATCATATTACTTATTAAATAAACTGCTTCCGGTGAAAATATTTTTTTATTCTCTGTATTAGTCATTAATTCATTTTGAGAAAAAATTATCTTCTTACAATATCCATTGTTTGTAAAGGCTGTATAAAGTTCTCCCAATTCTATGGCATTGCTCCCACAAGCACCTAGAATCATTGATAATCCTAATTTCTTCTCTTTTTTTGCGATATCTCTGAAGCCTACATTTTTAAGTAAAGAAATAAATTTTGACACGCCTACATTATTTAATAAATTCACAGCAGGAATATTTAATGAATTATAAAGAGCAAACTCTGATGTAATCGCACCATTAAATTTGCTGTCATAATTTTCTGGTTCATATCCTTTAAAATCAGAAGGAATATCATATAATATTCTTTTTGGATTTAAAATTCCTTCATCCATAGCTAAAGCAAAAAGAGCAGGTTTTAATGTTGAGCCGGGAGAACGTATTGCTTTAATACCATCATTCTGCCCTTCGCTTAAGGAATCATTGAAATCAGCTGAACCGCAATATGAAATAACTTTCCCACTTTTATTTTCGATTACCAAAGTAGCACAATTAGAAATATCCATATATTTCAATTTTTGATTGTGTGCTTTTAGCAAATCGGATACTTTTTTTTGTGTCTTAATATCGATAAAAGTAAAAATTTTATTATCTAGTGAATTTCTAAAACGTAATGATAAGTGAGGAATTATATTCTCGATTGATTCTCTTTTAGAAATTAAATTTTCATTCAATGCATCGCTAATATCACTTTTGTCAAAAATATTATTTGAATTTAAAGTATATAAAATTTTATTTCTGGTATTTCTTAATCTGTCTATATTACTTTCTTTATCTAATCTCAGATAATTTGGATTATTGGGAATTATTGAAAGAAGCGTTGCTTCCGATAGTGATAATTTTGATGGTGACTTTTCGAAAAAGAGATATGATGCAGATTTTACTCCTTCAATATTTCCACCGTAAGGCAATAGCGAGAGATACATTTCTAATATTTCTCGTTTATTAAATTTTAATTCTAAATAAGACGCTCTAATTATCTCTATTAATTTATTAATATAAGTCCTATCTCGCTTCTCTATCATTCTAATTAATTGCATTGAAATAGTAGAAGCTCCACTTGTAATTTCATTATTTAATATATTTTGAGAAAATGCTTTTACAATAGAAATAGGATTAACTCCTAAATGATAATAGAAATATTTATCTTCCTTAAATATAATAGTTTTTATTAAATATGGTGATATCTCTTCAATTGAAGTCTGAAATCTCCATTTTTCATCTTGACTTAGGAAAGCAGCAATCATTTCTCCATTTTGAGAGTAAATTTCTTTACTATATTTAAAATTTTTGTTAATTGGAGAAATTATCTCATTAATAAGTACAAATGATATTAATATTAATAATGAAATAAAAAAAGTATTTACAAATACTTTTTGATAATCATTTAATTTGAAACTAAAATTTTTAATTCCATTATTATTATTTTGATTATAATATTTTAAATAACTTAGAAATCTCATATTAATCGAAATAAAAAAGAACTAATAAAATTTTTATTAGTTCTTGTATTTTTTGCATTTTATTATTTTAAATCTATTTTAACTTGAATGAATCTATATATAAAATAAAATGTTAATAATCTTTATTTATATCTCTTCATTTTCAGTATTTTGGATGTCTTCTTCCCTCATCTCAATATGAAGTTTATCATTTAAAATTTCTTTCATAGCGAAAAAAGTTGGTTTTAAGAGTTCATCGAACTTTTTGCTAACTGCAATTTGATCATAATTTATTACATCAGAGTCAGTATCAATACGCACTTCGTCCAATTGTGCCATAGTCTCGGCATGAATTTGATCATTAATTTGTCTAGCTCTCATACTTAGAGCTACAATAGATTGATATACAACCCCTTTTTCTGATTCTTTCATCCGTACTACTACTGGGTTTATGCTATAAGTATCCAATTGAATATTTCCTTATTTTGAATTTTAAATACTTTTGGGAATACAAATTTAAGAATTTTTTTTATAAATACAATATTTTATATTATATTTGTTTTTCTTTTTGATAATTATTTTAAATCAATAATTCTACAAAAAATTAATGAAAAAATTATACTACTCTATTAGCGAAATTAGCAAAATTTTAGACGAGGCTCCTCATATCCTAAGAAATTGGGAAAAAGAATTTCCAATGCTTAAACCTAAAAAAAATAGAAGTGGTAATAGAATTTATTCTGAAAAAGATTTAAATGTACTAAAAGAAATTAAAAAGTTAATCCGGATTGAAAAATTAAGTCAAAAAAAGGTAAAAAAAATATTAGAAGAAAATATTTCTATAAATAATATTATTATTAAACCAATTAATTCTCCAGATAACGAAATTAATACTGTTACAAAAAAAGATAAATCCAATATTGTAAAAAAGAGAGCTGAAAAAACCATAGAAGAAATTATTCTAGCTAAAAATGATATAAAAAATATCAAAGAAGAAAATAATTCTAATCTAAATATTAATTCTAATCTAATCATTGAAAATAAAGAAAAGAATGAAGAATTGAAAAATTTCCTAGTTTCATTAATTGAAAAAATTAAAAAATTATAATATCCCTCAATAACTATCCTCAAATTTTTTCACTTTTAATATAATTATTAATATTATTTAAAACTTTAATTTAATTTATCCGTTTATAAGGTCAAATTAATGTAGAATAATTAATTAATAATTTTTTTTATAAAAACAAGGACATTTAAATGAACAAAATAATCAAATATTTCTCTGTATTTGCCCTATCTGCATTTTGCTTAATTGCATGCAATAAGTCAAGCGATGCTAAAAACTTATATTCAGCTAATGCAGCTCAACCATCCCCAAGTGTATATGATATAAGTGATGTAAAATCACTTGGAACTAATAAAGCAGTTGACTTCAGTTGGACAGATAATGGTAAAAAATATTCATTCTCTGATGTTTCTAAAGGAAAAGTAGTTTTTCTAAATTTCTGGGGGACTTGGTGCCCACCATGCAGAGCTGAAATTCCAGATATTATAGAATTAAATTCTGAACTTTCCTCTAAGGGCTTACTCGTAATGGGTATGGCTAGCGAAAGACCTGGTACTGATGCTATGAATAAAGTAAAAGAATTTGCAAGTAGTAAAAAAATTAATTACCTTAATTTTATTTCAAATAATCAAATTAGAGAGCTTTATGGTGGTATTCAATTCGTTCCTACTACTTTTATTATTGACCGCGAAGGCAATATTGTTGAAGTTATTAATGGAATGAAGAGAAAACAAGAATTTCTTGATATAATTAATAAATATTTATAATATATAATCTCTTTTTAATAAAAGCTTATGATTTAAATTATCTTAAGCTTTTTTTATTTTTAATGATATTAATTTTTGCAATTGTAGCATCCATACGATAAAAGACTAAAAATTATATTAATTAATTAATTAAATAAGTTTATCTCTTTAATCTAGCTAAAATCTTTTCGTCTGTTAGCTCTCGAATTGCATCCGTTGTAATCCATTTTACTGTTTTATCAGAAGGATATAATTTCAATAATTCCTCACATAGTTCTAAGCATATGGAATTTAAATACCTGCTTCTTTTTCCCATTTGTCTAATAGCCCAATTAACTGCTTTTTTAACAAAATTTCTATTATCAATAGCATAAGTTTTAATTAATGGGAAATACATAATAAATTCATCGTCATCTCTTTTTTTGTCATGTACAGCATTATATGCAATCGTAGCAAATGCAGCTCTACGAACGAATTCTTTATCATTTTCAGCCCATTCAAATATTTTTTCATCACGAAAATTTATTTTATCAAAAATATTAGAACATGTGTTATCACATATTGCCCAATTATCGAAGTCATTCACCCATTTATCAGTTAATTCTCTATTCATTTTCTGTGGATCAGCTATCAAACCTGCTAATATTCTTGATTCATATATTCCAGTTTCCCATAATTCTATTGCTAATTCATGATTCTTTTTTACTTTTTTCGCTAATGCTTTGATCATTGGAGAAGACAAACCAAAAACTTTTTTAGAAACTATTCCAAAGCGAGCCATTCCATCAATATTTTGTTGGTTTTTGTTACTTTCAAAATAAGCAATTATTTCTTTTTCAGCTTTGACCAGACTTTTTCCTCGGGAAGCGGTTTGGTACAGAAGAACCAGTCGTAGCACTTCATATCTTCCTTGCTTTCCATTCTTTCTTTTGCGACACCGCATGATCCGGCTGTCGGTACGATCACGTCGTCTCCGGGACGCCAGTCTGCGGGCATGGCAACACCAAATGCGTCAGCAGCCTGGAGGGCTACAACAACGCGGTACAACTCGTCAAAGTTACGGCCCAGGCTTAGCGGATAATAAATAATGGTCCTAATAACACCCTTGGGATCAATGAAGAATACGGCCCTGACCGCTTTTGTCTCGCTTTCTCCCGGCTGCACCATTCCGTACTTGTTGGCCACTTCCATGGTGATGTCTTCGATCAGGGGGAATTTGACCTCTACATCTTTCATGCCCCTGTACTCAATCTTTTCCTTAATCGTGCGAAGCCAGGCAATGTGGCTGTAGATCCCGTCTATTGAAAGACCCACCAGTTTGCAATTCACGGCTGCAAACTTTTCCTCCATTACCGCAAAAGTCATAAATTCCGAAGTACAAACCGGCGTAAAATCTGCCGGGTGACTGAACAGAATGACCCAGTCGCCTTTAAAATCTCCCGGGAAATTGATGGGTCCCTGCGTTGTTACAGCTTTGAATTCGGGTGCCGGATCGCCTATCCGGGGCATTGCATGCATCGTTTCTTTTTGATTTGTTTCCATAAAAAAAGTGTTGATTTTCGTAAATATATGAATAAATTTGTAAATTAACAATAGTTCATTACTTTTGTATTGAACAAATGCTCATAATATGGCCAGGCCAAAAAAATTGAGGAAAATAACCAATCCTCCTAAAATCAAGGGGTTCAGCCCCATCCGACCATTCCAGGGAAACGGATCTTCCCCTGTCCTTTTGGATTACGACGAATTCGAAGCCTTGCGCCTGAGCGACTATGAATTGAAAAGTCAATCGGAAGCCGCGGTGGAAATGGGAATATCCAGACCAACTTTTGCCCGTATTTATGAAAGTGCCCGCCGTAAAGTAGGCAAGTCGTTTGTCGAGGGGTCCCCTATCCTGTTCCAGGGCGGACCTGTCTATTTTACCAGCGAGTGGTACTCTTGCAAAGACTGCGGCTGCTGGTTCAATCATCTGAACAAGGAAGATCCTGTAATCGTTTGTCCCCTGTGCCGGTCTGCTAACACCGGGCAATCAGAGGCTATTGAGGAAACAAACAAATAAAAGTTACTTATTAAAATTATGAAAATTGCAATCACTTCTACCGGGAACAGTCCGGACGCAACTTTGGACAGCCGTTTTGGACGTTGTTCTTATTTTGTTATTTACGATACGGAATCGGGGTCCACGGAATTTATTCCCAATCCGAACAAACAAGCCATGGAAGGAGCCGGCCCTGCATCCATACAGCTGGTAGCCTCCAAAGGTGTGGAAAAAGTGGTTTCCGGTGAATTCGGAGCCAAAGTCAAGGCAATATTTGACAGTCTGAAGATCCAGCTGATAATTGTCAATGATGGGACCATGACAATAAACAAAATAATAGAAATGATTTCTAAAAAATAATTTTTAAAAGTATGAAAAAAATCGCTATTCCCTTGGAAAACGGTCGTTTGTGCGCCCATTTCGGGCATTGCCAGCAATTTTCAATTGTTGACGTGGACAACAATGCCATTGTATCGGAAACACGGGTCACTCCTCCGCCTCATGAGCCGGGATTATTACCGGCATGGCTGGCCGAAAAAGGTGTCAGCCACATCATTGCAGGCGGAATGGGTCAAAGAGCGCTCGCATTGTTTAAAAATCAGAACATACAAGTTTACGTTGGCGCAGGGTCTGAAGATCCTGTGGAACTTGTCAACGACTGGATAAAAGGAACTTTGTCCACCGGTTCGAATGCGTGCGACCATTAACCCCCTGAAACAATGAAAATTGCCATTGCCAGTGGGAAAGGCGGTACGGGGAAGACCTTTGTTTCAACCAATCTCTTTGCTGTGGCTGAGAAAGAGGCCCTGAATGTAACGCTGGTTGACTGCGATGCCGAAGAGCCGAATGTCAATGAATTCCTTGACGGTAAAACCACCAGTACGGAGATTATCAATCAACACCTTCCTGTTATTGATAAGGAAGCTTGTGTCTATTGCGGCAAATGCCGTGATTGGTGCAACTATAACGCTATCATCTGTCTATCGGAAAACAAACAGATCTATCTGATTGAAGATCTGTGTCACGATTGCGGGGCATGCCTGGCAGCCTGTCAGTACCATGCGATCACTGAAATTGAAAAGAGACTGGGGACAGTTACCATAAAAGCGTATTCAAATCAGGCACGAATCGTAGAAGCACGTTCGGATATCGGAGTTTATTCACCGGTTTCCGTGATTAAAGCCGCTCTGGACAAAGTTCAGGATACGGACTTGATATTGATGGATTCACCTCCCGGTATTTCCTGTCCTTTTATTGCCACCGTTGTCCCGGCAGATTTTATTGTTTTGGTTACCGAACCCACGCCTTTCGGGTTGAATGACCTGAAACTTTCCGTGGAAACACTTGAACAGCTGGAAAAACCTTTCGGGGTTGTGGTTAACCGTACCGGACTGGGTGATGAGCGGGTCTACGATTGGCTGGAAGAAAAACAGATACCGCTTTTGATGAAAATTCCCTTCGACAAAAATATTGCACGGATCTATTCACAAAGCCGTTTGCTGGTCCGTGAAGATCCTTCTTATGCGACCCGTTTTCTTGATTTACTCAAAACAATTGAAGGATTATGCAAAAAATAAATGAAATATCCATTTTGAGCGGGAAGGGAGGAACCGGTAAAACTTCTTTGGCTGCCGCTCTGGCTACGCTCCGAAAGAACACGGTAGTGGCAGATTGTGACGTTGATGCAGCCAATCTTTATTTGATCCTTGAACCTGAAGATTACAGAACCGAAAAATACATTTCCGGTCACAAAGCGGTTATACATTACGACATCTGCACGCAATGCGGTTTGTGCAAGGATTATTGCCGTTTTCAAGCCATAGAACGTCTGCCGGATCCGGATTCCCCGGAAGGAAAGATAACCATAGTGGAAACATCCTGTGACGGATGCTGGTTGTGTTCCCGGATTTGTCCCGTAAAAGCGATCGACATGGTTCCCAGCGACAAGAGCTACTGGTATACAGGAAACTACAGATACGGGAAAATGGTCCGTGCACGTCTTGCCCCCGGAGAAGAAAATTCGGGCAAATTAGTCAGTGTGGTGAGGGAACAGGCCCGTCAGACAGCAGAAGCGTGTGGAGCAAAAAACATAATTATTGACGGACCTCCGGGTACAGGATGCGCTGCCATTGCCTCCCTGACAGGTGCAGATAAAGTGGTTGTGGTCACGGAACCGACCGGTACCGGGCTTCATGATATGAAACGGATCCTGGACCTGGCCGGACGATTCAGGATAAAAAGATATGTCGTCGTAAACAAATCAGATCTGAATGCAGAGATGACGGACCGTATCCGCAAATGGTGTGAACAGGAGGGTATTCCCGTAATCGGGTATTTGCCTTTTGATCCGGAAATGGTTCATGCAATGGTTGCCTGTAAAAGCATCACCGAATGGACTCCGGAGTCCATTCGGTGATGCTTTTACAG
>CALLXS010000116.1 GCA_937875295.1 uncultured bacterium
CTGCCAAACCTATTACTACTGCGTCGAGTTCAACTGAATCAATATCAATTTGAGAGCATAGGTCTTGTATGACATTTAATAATCTTTCGCTAGATTCTCCTACTCCAACAGTACCTACTCTGGTAGTTCCGGCGAATGCCTTTGCAATAATTTCGTCATTTTTGAAAAGTACACCTCTAGTACGAGTACCACCACCATCGATTCCAATAATTATAGAATCCTTTTTTAATAAAAGTTCTTTATTTAATGTCATTTGAAATTTTAATTGGTTTATGTAAAAAACTGTTCATTAGACTTCAATATTTATGCCATAAAATCACTTAAAACTAAAATCATATATTTTGTTTATAGTAATAATAAGTGATAAAAAGTATTAATTAAATCTTATAAATAATAATGCCAAATTGAAATCGTTAATAGTAGCATTAATACAAAAATAAAAAGTATATTTAATTATGATAGAAAAAGTAAAATCAATCATCAACCAAGTAGAAGATAAAAAATTAAAGAAAAAAGTTGGTGATTTAAATCTCTTAAAAGATATTAAAATTAATGATAAACAAATTGATATTTATTTTGAAGTAATTCCTCCACTTCAGACACTCCAATGTTCCACTGGTACAGAAATAGAAAATCAATTGAAGAATGAATTCAATGATTTTTCAATATCTGTCCATATAGATGAAAAAGATTCTGAAGAAAATAAAGCAATATTACCTACTAAAATAAAGAATTTAATCGCAGTTGCTTCTGGAAAAGGTGGTGTAGGGAAATCAACAGTTACAGCCAATTTAGCAATTGCAATTTCTAAAACTGGTGCTAAAGTAGCTATTTTAGATGCAGATATTTATGGACCTAGCCAACCCCTTATGTATGGTCTTGTAAATCAAAATATGGAAGCTATTGAAAAAGAGGGTAAAATATATGCGTTGCCACTTGAAAATTATGGAGTAAAGGTAGTTTCAATGGGATTCGCTCTTCAACCAAATCAAGCTGCAATATTAAGAGGTCCAATGTTAGCAGGATATTTTACAATGCTTTTTGAACAAGTAGATTGGGGAGATATAGATTATTTACTTTTTGATATGCCTCCCGGTACTGGTGATATTCAATTGACAATGACACAAAAAATCCCTCTTACTGGAGCAGTAATAGTTACTACTCCTCAAGAAGTATCTCTTATCGACGTAAGAAGAAGCATTGATATGTTCAATAAAGTGAATATTAATGTATTAGGAATTATTGAAAATATGAGTTATTTTACACCTCCTGATATGCCAGGAAAGAAATATTATATATTTGGAGAAGGTGGAGGGAAGAGGACTGCTACAGATTTAAATATTCCATTTTTAGGTGAGATTCCATTATCAATAAATATTAGAGAATCAGGAGATGAGGGAAAACCAATAGTAGCGAAAGATAGTGATTCTGTGCAAAGCAAATCTTTCAAAATAATTGCAGAAAATATTAAGAATGAAATAATTAAATTAGGGAATAAAGTAGCACCAAAAATTAATATTTAGTAATAATTTAGCAGAATTACATTCTAGATCTTTTAGACACAAATTCTCTCATTGCTTTGTCAAATGGGAGATTTGTTGTAATTAGATTATAGTCAATATTAAGATTTCTGCATCTTTTCTTAAGATTTTGAATAAAAGAATGCATTGCTTCGGAATATGATTTTTGTATCTGTTGAGGTTGTGTAACCATTTCTTCGCGTGTCTCTATATCTATGAATTGAGCAGATGGACCAAATTTAAAGTCAATTTCTCTTTCGTCTAAAATTTGAAAAATAATTACATCGTGGTTTTTATGTCTAAAATGAGATAAAGCCCTTAAAATATCATCAATATTATCAAAAAAGTCGCTCATTATAACAACTAATCCTCTTCTGCGGATTCTTTCGGCAATTTCTTCTAATGCATTAGCTGTAGCAGTAGTATTAGATGGTTCATTTTCAGCTAAAGCCTTAATAATTTCTGCTAAATATGTTTGTCTAGAATTAGATGCCATAAATTGCTTTACTTTATCGTCATAAAGAGCTAATCCAACAGAATCTCTTTGGTTAATTAGCAAAAATGTAAGAGCTGCAGCTAAATATGTAGCATATTCAAACTTAGTGATATTACCTGTAGAAGCATAGTTCATCGAAGCACTTGAATCTACAATAAGCATTGAGCGGAGATTTGTTTCTTCTTCATATTGCTTTATATAATATTTTTCTGAGCGAGCAAATACTTTCCAATCTAAATGTTTAATTTCATCACCAGGACGATATTGACGATGTTCTGAAAATTCTACACTAAATCCGTGATATGGAGATCGATGAAGCCCAGTAATAAAACCTTCGACAACTAATCTTGCTTTTAATTCAAGGCTTTCTATTTTGGATAAATTTTCAGGAGATAAATATTTACGATAATCGTTCATTAATGATTAACCAAACTATAAATAATTATTAACGCATTTTTATAATTTATATTTTTTTAAAGACAATAGGTATAAAAATTATTTTTTTCTATTTCTTCTATATTGAGCTACATACTTCTGATGCTGAGAGAAACTAGTTGAGAAATTATGTCTTCCTGAGCCATCTCCTACTGCGACAAAAAATAAATAATTATGTGTCTCGGGTGTGAGAGCAGCTTCGATTGACGTTTTTGAAGGATTATTAATTGGTCCGGGAGGCAAACCATAATTTTGATAAGTATTATATTTATGATTAATTTCTAAGTCTGCGTATGTAATTCTTTTTTGCTGTCCAGTTGCGTATTGTACCGTTGGATCAGCTTCTAATCTCATATTTTTATTTAAACGATTTACATAGACACCGGCAATTCTTCTGCGCTCATCAATTACTGGGGTTTCTGCTTCAACTATTGAAGCGAGTGTAAGTATCTGATGTTTTGTCATACCGGAAATTGATAATTTAGTTTGAAAATCAGCAGTCCATAATTTTTCTTGCTCACTAAGCAAAGTATTTAATATTTCTTTAGAGGTTTGATTAGCAGCGAAAGAATATGTTTCAGGAAATAAATATCCTTCTATATTGTTAATTGGTACTTGATATTTTTTGATATTATCTATAGAATTTGCTTCTTGAATAAATTCATTTTCATTGAGATTCATTTCATTATTCAGTATTTTTGCAAAAGTATTTACTGTAATACCTTCTGGGAAAGTCACTTTAACTAAATTATTTTGTTTTCCAATTGATATTGCTTTAAATACATCTAAATGAGTATCTTCAGGGTTAAATTTATATGAACCAGCGAACATTTTTTTATTCGTAACTTTTAAATAAAGTTTAATTGCTGGAGTCATTATAAGTGAAGGAGTTAGAATATTTTCTTTATTTAAGGCAGTTAGAATACTTGATACTGATTGATTATTTTCAATACTAATTACAATTGAAGAGTCAGAATTAAGATGTTGATTTAGTCTAACGTATACAAAAGTAGGAACTGAAACAAATAATACTAATAAAGCGATAAATATTTTTTTCATTTTTGAACTATTTTTTTTCCTTTTTGCCATCAGAGTTTTCAGTATTTATATTTATTTCAAATAAATTAATATTAATATTTCTGGCTTCTTTATCAATAAATTCACGAATAATTGGTTTAATGAATTGGTTATCTACTTGAAAATAACTAATTCCTAAAGCAATAATTCTATTTTGATGTTCTTGAGAAGCAATTTTATTAAGAATAATTATAGGTTTTTCATCAATCAGACAATAACCACTTTTAAAATTTCCAGTTTCTCTTCGAATCGCAATACCACTACTTTTAGCAATAATTACTAATTCATTGTATAAATCTTTTGTTTTCATTAGCTTTATACTTTGCTATTTTGAATCATTTTGATTTAAAGTAGTATTTTTGTTTCTAATTTTATTATTTAATGGTCTGAAAACTACAAGAATTGGTATAGTAATTCCTGAAAGCAATACTAAAGGATCCAAATAATTAAGTTTTGTAAATCTGTGTAAGAAATATTCTTGAATTTCTGGTGAATTAAATGTAATACCGTCTTTAGCAGCAGCAATTACAAGGTTATAATCATAATAAAACAAATATCCATTTGGAATTGCAATTAATATAATTAGGATCGCACACATAAATAGCCATCCATTTTGTTTTAATTGACTTGAAAATTTAAATAGTAAATAAAGCGTTACTAAGAAAACAATAATGAATGAAATATCTACATAAGGAGCAGTGATAGCATATAATTGTGCTAAGTGAAGACTTAATTCATTAGAATACCCTTTTAAAATAGCAGTACCAGGTATAAAAATATCAAATCCAATTACTAAGCGAATTATTGAGCCTCCTAACCATAGAATAAATCCAACAGCACATAAGGAAGATAGTATCTTATCAAAAAGATTAAATGTTTTCATGATTAAATCTTGTATATGATTATAATTTGAATTGCAAAAATAAGTAAAAAATTTTAACTAATTGTAAATTTAATAGAATTTTGAGATATACTTTGATTATTATATAATTGAGTAGTAAATATCTAATAATAATTAAAATATATTACAATGTTTAGAGTATTTTTTTCGTATACATATTATTGAACATAAATTATAAATCAAAATTAAAAATGCAATCAATTAAAAAACTTTTTAGAATTGGACCTGGTCCGTCAAGTAGCCATACAATTGGTCCAAGAAGAGCAGTTGAATTTTATAAAAATGAATCTCCAAATGCAAAAAGCTACATAGTAACCCTATATGGATCTTTAGCTGCCACCGGCAAGGGGCACTTAACCGATGTAGCAATTATTGATGGTTTTGCTCCAAGCCAAGTTGAAATTAAATGGAGACCAAGCGAAATTAAAGAATATCATCCAAATGCTATGTTATTTCAATCAGTCGATAATGAAGGAAATACTTACAATGATAAACTGATTTATAGTGTAGGAGGTGGTGAACTTAGCACAGGTGATGAAGATTGTTTTAACTCAGACAATATTTATATTTATAATACAATGGATGAAATTCTCGAATACTGCAGAAAAACTGGTCATACTTTTTGGGAATATGTAAAAGATACTGAAGATAGCGATATGTTCGATTTCTTAAATGAAGTTTGGAAGACTATGCAAAATGCTGTAATTAGAGGTATAGAAACTGAAGGTAGATTGCCTGGACCACTAAATGTCCAAAGAAAAGCATCTGCCTATTATGTAAAGGCATCGAGCTATAATCGCAACTTGAAACGCAGGAGTCTTATGTTTGCATATGCACTTGCTGTAGGCGAAGAGAACGCTAATGGTGGTATAGTAGTAACAGCTCCTACTTGCGGATCTTCTGGAGTACTTCCTTCAATTTTATATTTACTAAGCCGAGATTTTGAATTTAGTGATTCAAAAATTATAAAAGCATTAGCTACAGCAGGTTTAATTGGAAATATTATTAAAAAGAATGCATCAATTTCTGGTGCAGAAGTAGGTTGTCAAGGAGAGGTTGGTTCAGCTTGTGCAATGGCATCTGCAGCTGCTACTCAAATATTTGGTGGTTCTATTCTGCAAATCGAATATGCAGCAGAAATGGGTATGGAGCACCATTTAGGATTAACTTGCGACCCAATTTGTGGATTGGTGCAAGTACCATGCATCGAACGAAATGCTTTTGGTGCTGCTAGAGCTTTAGATTCTTGTACATATTCTATTTTATCAGATGGACAGCATATTGTGTCATTTGATAAAATTTTAAAGATAATGAAACAAACAGGACACGATCTACCACATATTTATAAAGAAACCGCAGAAGGTGGTTTGGCAATTGAATTTGGCAAAAATTTCTAATTTCCTTTTACTATTTCAAATTAAATATCATCGAAAGATAAAATATATTTAATTTGTTGAGTAATTGAATCGATAAAAGTTTTATATTCCTTCGGGGAAAATCTATTTAAATATAAAAGAAGAGATGAATAAATTGTATTTTTTATTAACTCTTCTTTTATTTTTTTGTTTTCAATAACTAATTCATTCCAATCTGAAGAAAGAAGATTTGAAAAAATACCGTCTAATTTATCTTTAAATGTTGTCTGAGAGCGTAATTCTCTAATATCCTCCGTAAACACAAGTTTAAAGATACTTGGGTATTGCAAAAAGAACATTGTAAAAGCGATAGATTTATCTAAAATAGCTTGTTTTCCTGTAGATTTTATATTTCTTGAAATAATAAATTCTTCAGATTCTAATAAAAATTCATCTACACAAATTATAAATAATTCTTTAATATCTTTAAAATAATTATATAAAGTAGCAAAAGAGTAACCAGCTCTTTCTGCAATAGTTCTCACACTAACGGAATTAACTCCTTCGCCACGTATTATTTCTTTGCAAGCATCAATGAAATAACGTTTTATCCTAGCTTCTTGAATTTCTTTCATTATTTTTTAACCTAAATATTACAAAAATTAACAACGTTAATAATATTAACAAATGCAAAAATAATAAACATTGTTAATATATGCAAATTTAATTTGTAGCTTCTGCGAATAAAGAGTTTGCTTCTTGAAGATATGAGATTATTGTAGATTTTGTTGAATTATCAATTTTTTTAATTTCGATGTATCTAGTAATTTTACCATTTCCTTTTAGGAGTTTATAATTGTCTGACAGCAAAATTCCCCGATTAAAGCTTAATTTTATTCCTTTTTTTGAGGGGAATATAGCACAAATCATTTCTATATATTTATTCCCATAAGAGTATGCAATCATTTTCGCAGGTAAATCAACAGATACAAGTATATCCGGAAGTGTAGAAATAATTAAATTATTAAGAATAAGGGCATTTTCTTTTATTTCATTATCATAATTAGATAAAAACGATTCAATATTTTTCATTGGTATTTTTTGATAATAATAAAATATAAATATCTATTATATAATTACAGCAATGAAATAAAAGTGGAATGAATAATTCATTATTAGGGAGAGCTTCAAATTTTTCGTTTACTTTCATAGTATAATTAAAAGTAAAATTTTTTTGAATAAATTCAGGATGAATTCCAGCAAGCACATTATTATTACTATCGACTAAATATAATTTAATATTCTTAATCCCTCTACTTTTCAATTTATATTTTTTGTTATTTACCATATCTTTAATTAAAATTTCTCTTCTGAAATTCATTTTGAATATAAATTTTAAGTTATCCTCTTCTAATACATATATACTGGTTTCAAGTATATTTTTTGGTTTAATTATATATTTAGATTTTGGAGTGATTATTTCTGCTTTAATGGAGTACCATTTTTCATATGCTATCTGAGAAATGGTTTCATTAGCTTCATTTTCAATTAGGAAAGACTTCCTATCAATTGATTTTGCATTGTAAATCATAATTAAATTATTAAGCCTAAGATAATTAAATATTTGATTTAAAGACTCTTAACTATTAAGTATTATTGTAAAATTACTCTGCTAAATGAGTAATTAATATTTTAATTCCAATTAAAATCAAGATAATCCCACCCAAAGTTTCGATATGTTGTCCATTTTTTGAATTTACTTGTTTACCTAATAATATTCCGAGCATTGAGGAAAGATATGTAATAAAACCAATAATAAAAATTATAATCAAAATATGAATTTTCATAAATGCAAAAGTTATTCCCACAATCAAAGCATCTATGCTTGTAGCAACCGCCATTCCTATACAAACTGAAAGTTTAAGTGGATTAAATTCTTTTTTTTCATCTTCTTTTCTTGCCTCCATTATCATTTTTATACCTAAAATTGAAAGCAAAATCAATGAAATCCAATGGTCATATTCAGCAATATATTTTTCGATTTGCAAACCTCCATACCATCCAATTACAGGGGCTAATGCTTGAAATATTGCAAGAATTAAAGCAATTTTAGTAGCTTGCCAAAATTTTATTTCTCTTATAATTAGTCCCGTTGAAACTGAAACTGCGAATGTATCAAAACTTAGGGCTAAAGCAATTAATAGTATATCAAAATACTGCATTAAAACAATTATTCAGGTTATTAGTAATAAAATGATCTTAATTTTATATTAAAGAATTATTTTATTTTATTTATTAAAACAAAAATTTACCAAAATAATTAACTACTTAAAATAAAATAAATAATTTAACTACTACGTTTCAACTTATATTTTATATAATTATTAGACTCAAGTAAAATGAAAAAAAATATTTATCCTTGCATAAACATTGAAGGAAGAATGGTAGAAGCTGTTGATTTTTATAGCTCAATTTTTAATGATTTTAAAATTGTAAATAAAAATCCATACTCAATCGATGTAGATATCGACGGCGAAAGAATTTTATTCTTAAATGGTGGTCCAAGCAACGAGTTAAATCCTACATGTTCGATAATTATATTATCTGATTCTAAAGAGGAGATTAACGCACTTTGGAATAAATTAATTACTGGTGGTCAAGAATTGATGGCATTAGATAGTTATGGTTGGAATGAATTATATGGATGGTTAATTGATAAATACGGAGTATCTTGGCAAATTTATTTAGAGGCAAAAGATAAAATCAGCCAAAAATATATTCCGAATATTATGTTTGTCGGTGAAAATTGTGGCAAAGTAAAAGATGCAATTAATTTTTATACAACACTTTTTCCTAATTCCAAATTTAATGGAATTTTTGAATATCAAGCTGAAGATGGTGATACTGTCGGATTAATAAAGCATTGCGAATTTAGTTTAGATAGTTTTTTAATAATGATGAATGAATCGTCTTATCCACATAAATTTAGTTTAAATGATAGCTTTTCAATTGTTGTAGAATGCGATTCTCAAGAAGAAATCGATAAATATTGGGATGCTCTTATTTCTGATGGAGGAGAGGAAGTGATGTGTGGTTGGCTTGTTGATAAATTTGGAATTAGTTGGCAAATTGTTCCTAAAATACTACTTGAATATTTAAATAATCCAGATACTGCCGCGAAAGCAGGTCAAGCATTTATGAATATGAAAAAATTAATAATTAAAGAAATCGTAGATGAAGTAAATAAATAAAAAAAAAGAGGAATTTAATTTCCTCTTCTTTGTTTAAACTAATTATATTAGAATTTTTTGACCCATAAGTCAAAAGCATCAATATAAGCTTGAAGGAATTTTTTACTACCTTCATTTGTAATATTTCCGTTTTCATCAAAAATATTTGCAACATTCACATAAGCTTCAGGTTGTTGCATCATATAAATATTTAAGAAAGCGCATACCTGACGCAAGTGATGATTTGCACCAAATCCACCCAAAGTACCCGGTGAAGCTGTTATTATTGCTCCAGGTTTTCCAGACCAAACATTTTGTCCCCAAGGACGAGAAGCGACGTCTAAAGCATTTTTTATTGCTGCAGGATATGATCTATTGTGCTCAGGGGAAGCAAATATAAATCCATCAGCAGATTTAATTTTTTCTCTAAATTCAGTATATTCTTTAGGAGAATTATCATCAAAATCTTGATTATATAATGGTAAATTGTTTATTTCTACAATTTCTAATTTTAAATCATTTGGTGCTAATTTAATTAATTCATTAGCTATCATTCTGTTAAAGGAACCTTTTCTAAGGCTACCAACTATTATTGCTATTTTTTTCATGTATTTATTTTATAAAGTTATACAAACTATTTATTTTTAATATATTTAATAATCTTAATTATTTCTAATGTTAAGAATGGTATCAATCCGAAACCCGCAGCAACTAGCCAACCATATAAATCAAGAGCTTGCAATTTAAAGGCATCTCTCATGAATGGAATGTAAAGAACTAAGAGTTGTAATAAAATACCAATAATCACAGACGATAACAGAACTTTATTAGTTGAAAATCCTATTACATATAATGGTTTTGTAAAACTCCTTAATCCTAAAGAATAGAATAATTGTGAGAATACAATTGTCATAAATGCTAAAGTGCGTGCATAATCAAGTACATAATTAGGAATATTTGAATCAAATGGGGAATAGTTATGTTCGTAAAATCCGAATCCATAAGCTAAAATTGTAAGAAGACCTATTAATGTACCACCTGCTATAGCTTTAGAACCAGCACCATTTGCAAAGAAACTTTCATTAGGAGATCGAGGTCTTTCTTTCATTACATCATGATCTCCATTTTCCATTCCGAGTCCAATTGCTGGAAGAGAATCTGTGATTAGATTAATCCATAATAATTGTGTTGCTATAAGTGGGGCAGGAAGTCCCAATAGAATTGACACAAAAACTGCAACTACTTCACCTAAATTACTTGATAAAAGGAAAATAACTGATTTTTTTATATTGTTATAAATATTTCTACCTTCTTCGATTGCAGTTACAATAGTAGAAAAATTATCATCAGTTAAAATTACATCGGAAGCTCCTTTAGATACATCTGTGCCAGTAATTCCCATTGCTACACCGATATCTGCTGCTTTCAGTGAAGGTGCATCATTTACACCATCTCCTGTCATTGATACAATATTTCCATTTCCCTTAAGAGCTTTTACGATTTTCACTTTATGTTCAGGTGATACTCTGGCGAAAATTCTTAAATTTTTAATTATTGAAATTAATTTATTTTCTGGGATTTCGTCAAGTTCTTTACCAGTAATAGTTTGCTCAATATTTTCAGCAATTCCTAATTCTTTTCCAATAGTAAAAGCAGTATTTTTGTGATCACCAGTAATCATTAGAGTAGTAATACCAGCAGTTTTTGCTGTTTTAATTGAATCTTTTACTTCTTCTCTAGGTGGATCTATCATACCCACTAATCCAATTATGCAAAGATTTGATTCAAAATTATTATCATTAATATCATTTTCAGGATTCTTGAATGCAACAGCTAAAGTCCTTAGAGCAACATCAGACATTGCATTTGCAGCATTTCTATATTTATCTTTAATTTCTTGTGATATTTCTTTAATAGTACCATCAGAGTCTAAGTAATGAGATGAAATATTTAAAATACTTGATAATGCTCCTTTACTATATATTGTAAACTTTCCATTTTCTTCTACTAATGTAGTCATTAATTTTCTATCTGAATCAAAAGCTATTTCATTTTTTCTATTAGCGATTTGATTAAGTTCTTTCCTATTAATATTCAATTCATCTGCAAAATATAATAATGCTATTTCAGTAGGATCACCGGTGGAAATTTCATTTTCTAAAGTTGCATCTGAAGATAAAACCATTGCTTTTGCTAAAAATTTTGCATTTTCTGATGATTTATTTGGATTTATTTCTTTAATTTCTTCATCATTTAAATAATACTGTACGACAGTCATTTTATTTTGAGTGAGAGTCCCTGTTTTATCGGAACAAATGATATTCACCGAACCTAATGTCTCGACTGCAGGCAATGTCTTAATAATAGCATTCTTCTTAGACATATTTGTAACACCAATTGAAAGTACAACAGCGACTATCGCAGCTAATCCTTCAGGTATAGATGCCACAGCAAGAGAGACTGCAGTCATAAACATTTCAAGCAAATCTCTACCTTGTAAATATGATACTCCGAATATTAACAAGCAAATTCCAATTGCAATTTTAGCTAATACTTTGCCCAACTCATCAAGTCTTATTTCTAGCGGAGTGGGTTCATCTTCTGTATTTAACATATCTGCAATTTTACCAAATTCAGTATCCATACCAATTTTTGTTACAATTGCAGTTCCGCGTCCATATGTAACTAATGTGGACATAAATGCATAATTTAATCTATCTCCTATTGGAATATTTTCACTATTTGGTATGAAGTTAGAATTTTTTTCTACTGGGACAGATTCACCAGTAAAAGCAGCCTCATCAATTTTAAGATTTACACTTTCGATTAATCTTGAATCAGCAGGTACTTGCCTGCCAGCTTCAAGTATAATAATATCACCGGGTACTAATTCCTCAGCCGGAATTTCGCTTGTTATATTATTTCTTTTTACTAACGCTTTAGGCGAAGAGAGTTTTCTAAGAGCATCAATGGCTTTGTCAGCTTTGACCTCTTGCACTACTCCCAAAACTGCATTTACAATAATCACGGCAAGAATAATACCTGCATCTAAATATTCACCCATAAATAAAGTAACTGCAACAGCAGCTAACAAAATATATATAAGCCAATCATTTAATTGAGATAAGAATCTTTGTAGAATAGTTTTTTTCTTTTTTTCTACTAGTTTATTAAAACCGTATTTTTCCCTTTTAGCAGAAACTTCATTCGTATTTAATCCAATTTGAGGTGTTACAGAAAACTCTTTATATAGCTGTTCTAATTGCGTTGTTAAAAAATTATGCATAAAATATTATAAGTATTTAAAATAAAAAAAATATTAAATTCGTTTTTATATAAAGTATTTTTTATATCAACTTTTGAATTTTTATGTTTTTTAAAAACGTATTTATAATAAAATAATTATAGCTTTATAAAAATGTAAAAATTTTTAAAAAATAATACACTAATAATGTTTGACTACGTCTAATTTAACTAAAATATTTTTTTACACATAAAAAGGATAAAAATTTATGAAGAAATTAATTATTGCATTTGTTGCTTTATTGCTATCTTCAGGCTCATTATTTAGCCAATATGCATTACCAAAAGGAAGCGCACAATTAAACGCTGGATTTGGTTTAGAAGAGTATGGATTACCAATTTACATTGGTTTCGATTATGGGGTTCATAAAGATATTTCTATTGGTGCTGAAGTATCTTTCAGAAACTACAATCAATATGGATTTAAGTATAATATAATTGGTATTTCTGGTAATTTCAATTATCACTTAAATTATCTATTAGGTCTCTCAAGAGATTGGGATATTTATGCTGGTGTTAATCTAGGATATTTCTATTATAATTATCCAGATGATTGGAACAGTTCTAAAAGCAGTCCTTTAGGATTAAGAGGGCAACTCGGATTTAGATACTATTTTACACCTAAATTTGGTATCAACTTAGAATTCGGTGGTGGTAATGCATTCAATGGTGGTAAATTAGGTGCAACTATAAAATTATAATCTATAAAAATATAATTTTAAAAATACTTAATTTTATTAAATATACCGATGTGATGATTTACATCGGTATATTTTTTTTATCTGCGGTTAGTCAAACTACTTAAAATCATAGAAAAAATGATCGTAAAGGAACCCAACCAGACTAAACTCATCAGAGGTTCAAAAGAAATTTCAAACATGAAATTTTCTTTTTTCTTTAATGGCAATTCATCATTTTTAGCAAAAACAAATTGAACTTTTTCATTGTTAATAATATTATATAAACCAATATTTAAATCAATGTTTTGATAATATTTCCAAATTGGAGAAAATAAATTTAATTCAGAATTATATTTTGCAAAAATTGTGTCAGCAAATGTAGAATTTGCATAGGTATAATTTATTAAAGCACCAATTAAATTTGTATCATTTTCCGGCATTATCAAATTTTTAAATTGAAAATTAATATTATTTGATAAAGTTGTAATAGAATTATTCGAAAAAAAATAATTTTCAGCTATAATTGTTGAGTCCAAGGCTAGAGGAGATATATAAATATCTTGCAAAACACCTGTTTTAATAGCAGGTTCTTTATAAATCTGTTTATCTTTAATAAACATTATTGGCATAGCAAATAATGTATCAGATTTTTGAGAAATTGCAGTAATAAACCTATATTTTTCTCTATCGGTTTGCTGAGTATCAAATCTTTCGCTTTTTATGTAAGTTATTGTTCTATTATTAAAAGATGCTGAATCTAAATTAGAAAGTGTGAGAATAGAAGAACTTGAATAATTACCAGAGAAAATTACACCAATAAACAATATTCCGAATCCCAAGTGAGCAATTTCTGTAGTGATATTTTTTTTATTTTTTGTGAAAATTGAAATTAATGATACGGCTATTACAATTGAACAAGAAAATATAAAAATCAAATCAGGTAAATTCTTAATTCCATATATTATACTCGCAATTATAATAATAGATGTAAATACAATGATTGATATAATATTTTTAATTTGTCTAAAGATATTTTTACGATATATGAAATATGCTACTGCCAATAATAGCATAGAAACAATAAGAGGAACAAAATTGATTTCGTTATAAAAATTAGTTGAAATGCTAAAATTAGAATTTATAAGTGGAAAACTAGTACCGAATAAAATGAACAATGCGATAAGCAAAAACGCATACATTGCTGATGATAAATAAAAACTACCTTCTTTTAAATTCATTGAAGAATTTTGAGAAATTAAAGAATATTTTTTCCTGTTTTTTATAAAAATATAAAAAGAAGAAATAAACAAAATAATAATTATAAAAATTAAAATATAAAATGTAGGAAGACTAGTACCAGTAAAAGAATGTAATGAATTTTGTAAAATTCCTGTGCGAGTTAGAAATGTAGAATAGATAATTAAAATAGTCTGTGTAAAAAATAAAAAGAAATTAGATTTAATAAATCCATTTTTCCTCTTTTGAATTAATAATAAATGAATTAAAATAACAGACATTATCCAAGGTATTAATGATGCGTTTTCTACAGGATCCCAACCCCACCAACCGCCCCAACCTAAAGATTCATAAGCCCACACTCCACCTAAAATTAATCCAATTGCAAGTATTCCGCTACCAAGTAATTGCCATTTTCTTATGGAATCGATAGCAGAATTTAAAGAATTAGCATAATAATGACCCACAAACAAAACAAAAGGAATTAATAAAATGCTATATCCCAAAAATAAAAAAGGAGGATGAATAATCATCCAGAAATTTTCTAATATAGGATTTAAACTTCGACCATTATCAGGGAGAAAATTATAATAAAAAATATTAGGGTATTTATCCCAAATGTATGAAAATGGAGAGTTAAAGATTACTAGAATTACGAAAAATAGTAAAATGATGGAATAAAAAAACAAAGAAAGTTGGTAACCTTGTAAATCATTTTTCTGCTTCTGCAAAAACAAACCTAAAAGTGCGATTATTACAGTCCAAAAAAGAAAAGATCCTTCTTGACCAGCAAAAAAGGATGCAATTAAAAGAGAAAAAGGGAGTTCCTTTGACGTGTAATTATAAATGTAAGCAATTTGAAAGTTATGTGATAAAATATTCCATAATAGGAACCCTGATGCCATAAGCAAGGAAATCAAACTTGAAAAATAAAAAAATTTAGCTAATTTAATTTCTTTTTGTTGCTTGAAAGATGATAGGTAATAATAAGAACAAAGAATAGTAGAAATCAACGCAATAAAGATAAAAAATCCTCCTAGCATAATTATGAACCCAATATGTTATTTTCTTTATTTATTACTTGACTTTTAATTGTATCTTTATTTTGAATATTCAATTCTTTTTCATATTTAGTAGGACATTTTGTTAAAATTTCAGTAGCAACGAAATTTTTTTCATCAAATTTTCCTTTTACTACAACATATTCAGCAAGATCGAAATTCATTGGTTTTGGACCGTGATACACTACTTTTTGATAATTACCAATTTTATCAGTCATAAAGAATATGAACAAAGAAGAGTGTATATTAAGAGAATCATAGTTTTTATCCGGCTTTCCTATCACTTGAATTATTTTATTCTGATTTCTAGCTTGCTTAAAGTCCATATATTCTACTTTACTTTTGTTCATTAGAAATAATCCAATAATCACAGCTATAAGGAGGACAATAATTGCAATTGTATATCTTTTTTTCATTTTGATCTGCAAAAAATATTTTTAATAATATATTAAATATGAATGTTTTAAAGCGATACAAATATTCAAACTTTGTATAATGCAAAAATATGATAAGTTTTCTTATTATCAAAGAATTTTAATTTTTATCTATCTTTTAAAATAATTAAAAAAATATTCTGATTATATAAAGTAATACTCTTATTTTTGTATTCTGAAGTAACTTTGAATTTTATCTAATATAAATGTCAGTAAAGATAAATAAATTAATTGCAATAATTATTACAGCTATAATAATTGGTGGGGCTTTTATTACTTTTGCAACTCGCATTGTGATGAACTCTTTGCCGAAAGATTATACTGAATATAATACGGAGTTAATCAAAAAAGAGTCAAGAATTTTTCGAAATGATTATGGTATACCTCATATTACTACGGAATCTGAGCAAGATTTATATTTTATGTTAGGATATGCACAAGCGGAAGATCGACTTTGGCAAATGGATTATTATCGTAGATTAGCAAAAGGTGAATTATCTGAAATATTTGGAGAGAAAGAATTATATTATGATAAGTTTATTAGAGCTTTTGATTTAAAATCATTATCTCTAAAAATAGAAAGAAATTTAGGTCCC
>CALLXS010000117.1 GCA_937875295.1 uncultured bacterium
AATTAATTAAGTTACAATAAATATTATTTTTTTTCAATTTATATTTTACTGTAAAAATAAAAACAAAAATTATTAATTATTTTTATGGAATTAATAAAAAAAGTGTTAATTTGCAATTCTATATATTGTTAAAATATATAAGAAAATCAATTTTGAAAGAAAAAAATTATATTAATAAATTTAATCAAGAAGTATGAAAACTTACGAAACAAAAAAAATTAGGAATTTAGCTATTGCTGGGCATGCTGGCTCTGGCAAAACTACTTTATCAGAAGCTATGCTATTTAAAGCTGGAGCTATTAATCGCAAAGGAACTGTGGAAGAGCATAATACAATTTCAGATTATTATGAATTCGAACACGATAGAAATTGCTCGATTTTATCTACTCCTATGAGCATGGAATATAAAGATTTTAAATTTAATGTAATAGACACTCCCGGTTATGATGACTACATTGGAGAAATGGTTACAGGAGTACGTGCTTCTGATGTTGTAATTATTACATTAAATGCAACTTCTATGTTAGAAGTAGGAACAGAAAATGCATGGCAATTTGCTGAAAAAATGAATAAGCCAGTTGTTTTCGTAATGAATAAATTAGACAATGAACAAGTCGATTTTAATAAAAATGTTGAAGAATTAAAAGAACGATTTGGAACTTCATTAGCTTTCGTCCAATATCCTGGGAATCATGGAGCAGGTTTTAATATAATAAATGATGTATTAAAAGGAAAAACATATACTTTTAATGATAATGGTGATGCTACTGAAAGCGATATTACTAAAGATGATAATTATAATAAATTCCATAGCGAATTAATGGAATCAGTAGCAGAGACTAACGAAGACTTAATGAATAAATATTTCGATGCTGGAGAATTGACTGACGAAGAAATGAAAAATGGTTTAAAAACTGCTATTATTTCAAGACAAATATTCCCTGTATTGATCACTTCTGCTCGCTCAAATGCTGGCATTCAGACTTTATTCCAATTTATTATGGATTATTGCCCAGCACCAGACGAAGTTCCAAATGAAACAACTGTTGATGGAACTGATGTAAAAGTTGATGCTAAAGCACCTGTGTCATTATTTATTTATAAAATGATTTCTGAAGCTAATTTGGGTGAAATGTATTATTTCAAGGTTATGTCTGGTACTTTAAAACCGGGACTTGATTTAATAAATGAACAAAAAAATGCAACTGAAAGAATTAATCAATTCTTTGTAATTAATGGCAAGAAAAGAACAGAAGTAGATGCTCTTTATGCTGGAGATTGGGGTGCAGCAGTGAAATTAAAATCTTCTCAAATGAATCACACTTTACATGAAAAAGCATTAGCTGTAGCTTTTGAAGCAAATAAATATCCAAATCCAAAAGTAAGAACTGCTATTTCTCCAAAGACTAAAGGCGAAGAAGAAAAAATGGGTATGGCTCTTAATGCTATTCATAATGAAGATCCTACATTGTTAATTGAACATTCTCAAGAGCTTAGACAAACTATTTTGCAAGCTCAAGGCGACTTGCACTTAGGAGCAATAAAATGGAGATTACAAAATAGATATAAAGTAGATGCAGAATTCTTAGAGCCACGAGTACCATATAGAGAGACAATTCAAAAACAAGTACGTGGTAGCTATAGACATAAAAAACAATCTGGTGGTGCTGGTCAATTTGCAGAAGTTCATATGTTAATTGAACCTTACACTGAAAATGCTCCAAATCCAACTGGAATCACTGTTCGCGGAAAAGAATTAATTGATCTAGATTGGGGTGGAAAACTTGAATATATGAATTGTATCGTAGGTGGTGTGATAGATGCTCGTTTTATGCCTGCTATTCTTAAAGGTGTAATGGAGAAAATGCAATTCGGTCCATTGACTGGTTCTTATGTAAGAGATATAAGAGTAGCAATTTATGACGGTAAAATGCACCCAGTAGATTCTAATGAAGCCGCATTTAAAACTGCTTCTATGAATGTATTTAAAGATAATTTCACTCAAGCTAGTCCTAAATTGCTTGAACCAATTTACAACGTAAGCGTAAGAGTACCTGAGGATTTCGTAGGTGATGTAATGAGCGATTTACCAAGTAGAAGAGGTGTAATTTTAGGCGTTGAAAGTGAAGGCAGATACCAAATTATTAATGCTAGAATGCCTCTTGCAGAATTAGATAAATATGCCGCAGGTCTAAGAGCAATGACTCAAGGAAAAGCATCATACTCTTCAGAATATGCTGAATATCAGTTAGTTCCACCAAATGTACAACAAGAATTAATTGATGCTTATAAAAAACAACAACAAGATGAAGAATAATATCATTAATTTTGTAGAATAATTGAAAATATTTAAATCCCTTCTACCTTTATGAGTAAAAGGGATTTAATGTATTTATTGACTTTATTACATGAAAACAAGAGAACAAAAATTAGCTAATACTATTGATAGACATATCTCTGTAACTGCAAATGCTGGATCAGGGAAGACTACAGTACTTGTCGATAGATACTTAAGATTAATAATTGATAATCAAAATGGTCATCAGCCAGTAGATCCTAAAGATATTACTGCTATAACTTTTACTCGTCTTGCTGCTACAGAAATGACAGAGAGAATAATAAGCAAGATAAATAAAAAAATTGATGAATCTAAAGATGAAAATGAAATTTTAGAGCTTTCTAATATTAGATTAAAGCTTGCAAATGCGAATATTTCTACTATTCATAGCTTCTGTGGAAGAATTCTACGAGAATATCCTATTGAGGCAGGAGTGCCTCCAAGTTTTACGGAACTCACCGGAGCAGAACAAGTACTTATCCAACAGCAATCAATTAGCGAAATAATTGACGATTGCTTATTCCAAATAGATGCGAATGATTCAACTGAATATTTAGATGTAAAGAGTTTAATTTTTGCTATAGGTGGAATAAAGAATTTAGAAGAAGCATTAAATATTATAATAGACAAAAGAAGTGATTTTAGCAAAGCTAAGCAGTTATATAATGATGAAAATAATTTTGAAGAAAATTTCTTAAAAGATTTTTTTGAAAAAATTGCAAATTTTATTCGAATTTTTGTTGAAAAGTTTAAAAGAATTGTTGATAATTTAAGCATTCCATCAGACAAAAATAAAAAATATTTCTTGAAATCAGAATTAGAAATAATAATTTCCTATGCTGAAAATATATTGGAATTATCAACTTTACCTAACTTTATTGAGGCTTATAATAAAATTACAGATGCTTTAATTCATTTAAAATCTATATTATATGATGGCAATTTAAGGATATTTAACCAAAATAATAAGTTTAATGTAAAATTCAATAATACAATATGTGATGACATTTATGAAACCGAATTATTATTTGATACATTAAAAGAATTTTTTAATTTAATTGAAAATTCTATATATAATGAAGAGCAAATAAAATTAGCAAAGATATTAATCAATTTAGGCGATAAAGCAATTGATAAATATACTCAAATTAAGCGTAAAGCAGAAGTACTGGATTTCGATGATTTAATTATTCTTACAAATGAATTATTTCAAAATAATCAAGATGTAGTTGACTCTATTAGGAAGAAAATAAAATATTTAATGGTTGATGAATTCCAGGATACGGACTCATTGCAATTTTCTATTATTAAAAAAATAATGTATGATATAGATGATGAGAAATTGGATTATACTAATAATTTGTTCATTGTAGGAGATCCGAAACAAAGTATTTATGGGTTCCGCGGGGCTGATGTAAATGTATTTAGCAAAGCAAAGGAATTTATAAAACATGCTAATATTAGAAGAATCAATCAAGGAGAAATAAAAGACAAAGTAAAATATGAGAATGAGATTATCACCTTATATCAAGGAGATGATTCATCTGAAAAATACGGAAATATATCTTTGACTGCTACATTTAGAACAAAACCGGAAATTTCTATTTTTATAAATAAAATATGTAATTTTGCCTTTGACTTAGAACAAGTAGAAGATTTATTTGAATCAAATTTTACAGATAAAAAAAATCAACACACTAATAAAGTAGTTTATGATAATTTAATTACTGCAAAAAATGCAAATGAATTTATTGAGTATTTTAATAATAATGATAATGACAATGATGAATTTAAAAACCTAAAAGGAAATGTAGTTTTATTATTAACAGGTGTGACAAATTATGAAGAAGAGACAAATGATGAAAGCGAAATAGAGATTGATGAAATTCAGAAAAATAATTATATTGTAAATGAAAATGAATTAATTGCTGATTATATTATTAACAATATAAATAGTGGAAAATATAATTTTAAAGATTTTGCAGTGTTGTGCAGGGAGAAGAAATATTTAGGAAGATTATCAGTTACTTTGATTGAGAGAGGAATACCATTTAAAAATCATAGTGGTGGAGGTTTCTTTAATTTACCTGAGATACTTGATATAATATCATTGTTAAAATTTATTTCAGATAATAATGATGATGTTGCTTTTTTGACAGTATTGAAATCGAGTTTTTGTGGTTTTGATAGCACTGATTTGTATATTATATCTCAATCAAAATCTAAAACTGCAATTAATTATTATTCAAGGATGATTGAAATAGTAGAGGAATATAAAAATAAATTACCGGAGTTAAGTGAAGATTTTATAAAAAGAATAGAAAAATATATGCTAACGCTTAGTATATTTAAAGAACTTATAGATTTTAAATTAGAATTAACTCCTGCACTTTTAATTACTAAAGCATTTGAAAAGTTTAATTGGTATAAAACCATTAAGAATAGTCCTCAATATCAAAGAATTAAATTTAATTCTGAAAAATTACTCGATATAGCTAGAAAATCTATGGAAAAAGGTTTTAAGAATTTATATGATTTTGTAAACGAATTAGATTTCATGAAGGAAAATTATTCAAAAGAACCGGAAGCGACTATAATATCAGATGACGACCAAGTAAATCTAATGACAATTCATGCTTCTAAAGGCTTAGAGTTTAAAAATGTCATAATTTTAGCAACAAATATACCTCTTAGTTATAAAACTGGCAAAATAACGCTTGATGAAAATTATGGGATTAATTTCACCTTCAATTCATTAGATGTTAAGAATGATAAAAATATTGAAAACGTTAAATCAACTCTACTAAAATTATCTGAAATTTCTTATAAGCAGAAAAAAATCCAAGAAGAAAAAAGAGTAATGTATGTAGCAATGACAAGAGCTGAAGAAAACCTAATTATGACTTCAAATATGAATGTTAATAATAAAAATGAGATATTAAACCCTAGAAAAAATACTATATTAGATTATGTATTACGAGCTTGCAATATTGATTTATCATATTATGCAAATACTGAAAAAAATACTTTAGAATTTTTGACAGATACTAAATTATTAAGCAGTAGTAATATGAGCTTTGATGTCAAGGAAATAAAAAATTACCCACTTAAAATTGAATTATTATTAAAAAAAGATTTAAATGATAATAATAATAGATTTTTTAAAGCTCAGAATTCCATAGCACAAAGCAATCCAATGAATTTTCCGCAAGCATTAGATAGTTATATTAGAGGTGAATCCATTTCCGCAACTAGGATGATGAATTATTCTAAAGATCAGAATGATTATACAATACGGTATATATTAGGTTTCCCTGATAATTTTAAGGTTATAAATGATGATAATTCTGATACTAATATTGAATATTTTAGAGATAATATAATTACTCCTCTAGATTTTGGAAATAGTGTGCATTCTATTTTTGAAAAAATTAATAATTGGTATAAGCAAAATTCAATTATTGAAGATGAATTACATACTATAATTATGAATTCACTTAGAAATTTATCATTAAAAGATAATCATGATACAATTGATGAAATTAAATTAATTGTAAAAAGTGTGATTGCATCGAAAGTATTTGATGATTATGACTTAGAAAATTCAAAATCTGAATTTAATGTAAATTATGTAATCGGCGAGAACTTTATAAATAGTATTATTGATTTAGTAATTCAACATAAAGATGGTGAGTATGAAATTTGGGACTGGAAAACTAATAAGATTAATAATAATATTAAAGATTTGGTCGATAAATATCAACATCAAATGCACTTTTATGCTTATTTTTTGTATAAATTATATCCAAATCAAAAAACTTATAAATCAAAGTTATTATTTGTTCGTCAATCAATTAACGCATTAGATAATAATGATTGGATAGTTGAATTACATTGGACCAATGAAGAATTGAAATCTTATGAAGAGAATTTACCTAATGAAATTAAAGAAATCACAAATTACCCATTTTTAAATAGAGAAAGAGATTAAGTATGTTCGAGTACAAACACTTTGTAAAATTAGCAGATACAGATTCAGCAGGAGTATTGTTTTTTGCTAATCAATTTAGAATTATACATTATGCCTTTGAGACGTTTCTACATGATAATGGAATTTCTGTAAGAAATATGCTTTACAACGACAATTGTTCTTTACCACTTACTCACGCTGAAGCTGATTTTAATCTTCCTATCCACGTGAGCGATGAGCTTGTAATAAGAATAAGTGTAAATGAATATTCTAAAACTTCATTTACTCTTTTATATACAATTAATAATAAATTCGGTCTTTGTGGTACAGCAAAGACAGTTCATTTTGCAATGGACTTAAATAATGGAAATAAAACCAATTTACCAGATTATATTTTTGAATTATTACATAAATATTATTCAAACGAATAAATTATTTACTTTATGAATTACTTGTTTTTATTTGATATTGATGGTACTATATTAAAATTAAAGCAATATCACTCTAAATCAATTTTTAGAAAATGCCTAAAAAATGTTTATTCAATTGATATTGCTGAAGAACTTATGCCAAATTTTTCGGGAATGACTGATTTAAAAATATTAGATTGCATTTGTGAAAAATTAAATATTGATAGTACCCAACTTACTAGTAAAATTCAAGAATTCTGGGATGCATTGATATTGGAGTTTAAGCAAGATAGTGTGAAAGAAAATATAATTATCCTACCTGAAATTGAGAACCTAATAAAATGGTTAGATTCAGACGAAAACTACTATTTAGGCTTAGTTACAGGTAATTTCAAAGCTAATGCATATCTAAAATTAGAAACATTTAATTTGCATAATTACTTTGAAATAGGTGCTTTTGGGTGTGAATATGCTGATAGAAATTTATTACCAAAATTAGCGATTAATAGAGCAAATGAACTATGGGGAAATAAATTCGATGTTACTAATTCAATAATAATTGGTGATTCCCCTAATGATATTATTTGTTCCAAAAATAATAGTATTTTCTCAGTAGCTGTATGTACTGGATTTCATTCAATGCAAGAATTAAATGAATTTCAACCTGATATTATTTACGAAGATTTTAATAATTTCAAAATAAAAATAAATGAAATTATAACTAAACTTAATTTTAAAAATGGACACTAATTTAGAAAATATTGCTAAAAAGATTGTCATAGCTATAGATGGTCCAGCTGGTTCTGGCAAGTCAACTACTGCTAAAATTGTAGCTGAAGCTTTAAAGTATATTTATGTCGATACCGGTGCTATGTATAGAGCAGTTACATTAGCTTGGATAAGAGAGAATAAAGAATATAACGAAGATAATATTATTGATCTTTGCAAGAATATTGATATAACTTTGGAAAATACTTCTTTAGGGCAAAGGACATTTTTAAATAAGCAAGATGTAAGTGAAGAGATTAGGTCATCGGAGGTGACACAATTAGTTTCTCCTGTGAGTGCAATTCCAAAAGTAAGAGAGATTTTAGTTGATATGCAAAGAAAAATGGGAGAAAATGGAGGGATAGTAATGGATGGTCGAGATATTGGTACAGTTGTCTTTCCTAATGCAGAATTGAAAGTATTTTTGACAGCCGATATTAAAACTAGAGCTCAAAGAAGATATAATGAAATAATTAATAAAGGTGTCAATGCTGATATTAATTCTATCGAACAGGAAATCCTAAAGAGAGATAAATACGACTCTTCGAGAGAGACGAGTCCACTTCGTCAAGCAGATGATGCTATTGAAATTGATACTTCCAATATGACATTAAGCCAGCAGGCTAACTATGTAATTGGACTTGCAAAAGCTGTAATTAATGAAATTAATGTTTAATTTAATAATAAATAATCTTTAATAATGAAAAAAATAATTATATTGTTTATAGTGACCTTAATTACTTTATCATGCACTACTACAAAACAAAAAGAAGTGTTTGAGTGGTCTGATATGAAAGTAAGAATTGAACCAGATATTAATGTGATTACAAATAAAGATAATATTGAAGTTACTGTATTATTTAGCGAGCTAATTAATAACGAAATGCAAAAATCATTTATTGATAGTGTAAAATCAATTTATTTCTTTGCATTGAGTGAAAATAAAGTATTAGATAGTACAAAAAAATCTTTTTTACAAAAAAGAAAAAATAATTTTAATGATAATATTACTTTATGTAACCTATTTGAAAATTATAAATATAGAGTTGATTCAATTTTGCCAAAAGATTTAAACTTCAGGATAGAACTCGAAACATCAAATCAAAAATACATTAAGAACATTAAACCTGATCTAAGTTATTATATTAAAGAAGATACAAATCAAATATTAGCTCTTAATCCCTCGTATAAAATAAATGAAAATGGATATATTGAATTTAGTTTAAAAGCTAAAAGGCTTAAATCGGCTGGAGAAGAATATATACCAAATTCTGAATCATTTAGAGTAATAGTGATGGATATGAAAGGGAGGTTAGTCTTTAGTAGTAATTATATGATGAATTATTTACAAGTCATTGGGAAGGTAAGACCTTACGAAATTGGAGAAACTTACAATTATTATTTTGTATGGAATATGAAAGATAATTATCAAAAATCTATCCCAAAAGGTAGATATAAAGCTATTTTAACTATTCCAGCAGTACCTAAACATTATTCAAAAGAAATTAATTTTGAATTGGAATAAATAATATGCAAAATTACGAACCTTTAATGCAAAGGACTATTCAATTAGCAAAAAATGGTGCCGGATCAGTAAGTCCAAACCCATTAGTCGGAGCTATTATTACAAGGAATGGGGAGATTATAAGCGAGGGGTGGCATAAAAAATATGGAGAAATTCACGCAGAAATTGATGCAATAAATAAATCAAATATTAATGATTTCTCTGATTGCGACCTTATAGTGAATTTAGAACCTTGCTCTCATGAAGGGCATCAACCACCCTGCGTAGATGAAATTATTAAAAGGAAATTTAGATCAGTTATAATTGGAATGAAAGACCCTAATCCTTTAGTAAATGGATTAGGAATAAAAAAATTAATAGAAAATGGAATAAATGTAATAGAAAATGTATGCGAAGAAGATTGTAAATGCTTAAATAAAATTTTTATTAAAAATATTACATCTGAATTACCATTTGTAATCGTAAAAATTGCCTCTACTCTAGATGGATATATTTCTTCAGGACTTAAAAAACAAGAAATTATTACTTGTGAAAAAAGTTTAAAAGATGTACATAAGATGCGTTCTGAAGTCGATGCTGTCCTTGTTGGCAAAGGAACAATTTTAAACGACAACCCGCTATTAAATGTGCGACTTGTAGATGGTAGAAATCCAAAAAGAATTATATTAGATACTAATTTGGAATTACCACTTGAACAAAATATCTATTTAGAAAGCAACCGAGATTTGAATTATGTGGTTGTAAATAAAAAGTCTTATAATAATAGAAAAGCTAATATATTAAAAATGAGCGAGGTTAATATAGTTGAAATAGATGGAAATGAAAGTGATAAGATAGAATTAAAAGATATTTTATCAATATTATTTAAAAAATTTAATATTGCAAGCATCCTTGTAGAAGGTGGAGCAAAAGTATTTAAATCTTTTATTGATAGTGATTTAATGGATGAATTAATTTTATATCAAGCACCTAAATTATTAGGTCATGGTATTAAGTATTATGAAAATCAATCTATTAATAATATCAATAATGCTCTAAAAATGAAATACATAAATTCTGAAATGCTTGGTTGTGATATTAAGATTACATTAAGAAAAGAAATTTCTATATGAGAATAATATTATTTTTTATACTAACGAATATATTGATATTTTCAAGTTGTTCTTCGCAAGAAAAACAAGAAGTTTTTGATAAACAAAATAGAGAATTTAAATCAACTCAAAGAATTTTAGATTATGAGATCTTAAATACATTTGATATTGATCCATATGCTTTTATTCAAGGAATATATTTCAAGGATAATAAGTTGTTTATTAGCACGGGGTTAGTTGGGTCTTCTTCATTAAGAATTTATGATTTAGACAAACGCGAAGAAATAAAAAAAATAGATATAAGTACTTATTTTTGCGAAGGATTAGCTAATATAGGTGATAAAATATATCAACTCACTTGGCAGAATAATAAATGTATAGTATATAATGAAAGCAACTTAAATAAAATAAAAGAGTTGCAATATTCGGGTGAAGGATGGGGACTAACAAGTAATGGGAAAAATCTAATTATGTCTGATGGTTCAAATATCCTGAAATATATTAACCCAAGCAATTTTGATATTATTAAATCTTTAGAAATCAATGATGTAAATGGGTTCCCTTTATATAATATAAATGAATTAGAATATATTAATGGAGAGATTTGGGCAAATGTATGGACCTCTGACTTAGTATATGTAATTAATCCAGACTCAAGTAAAGTAGTTAAATCTTATAATTTAATTGATTTAAGAAATCATTTAGGTGACAGCCCAAATGCTGAAGTTTTAAATGGAATTGCATATAATCCAGACAAAAATACATATTACGTTACTGGCAAAGATTGGGGAAAAATATTTGAAATTAAGTTTATAAGATAATACAAATACAATTAAAGAAATAGTGTAACTAAATGATTAATATTATAGTTATGTTGTTTTTAAACCTAATAACATACCATCTTCTATAGTAAGCATACACGAAAAGAAATTAGGATTATTCTTAAAATATTGATTAAATTCTCTTACAGCTAACACGTCTTTCATTCTATGCTTATGAATATTATCAAATTCAGGATTTTCTACAGTTAAATTACCCAAAGCGAAAGAATTATCTATTGCAATAATGCCTCCAGTACGAAGTAAAGGAGTGCATAATTCAACATAATTAATTAAATTACTTTTATCTGCATCCATAAAAATAAAATCAAACAACTCCTCAGATTTATAGTTTTTAATATAATCAATCGCAAATCCGTAGAATACTTCAATATTTTCTGAAAGACCAGCTTCATCAATTTTTTCGACAGAGAATCTATAATGCAAATTATTACTTTCGATTGTTGTAATTTTACAATTATTTGAAGCACCTTGTGCCATTATAATTGCAGAATAGCCATTTAATGTCCCTAGTTCTAATATTCTTTTTGCATTTATTGTTTTTATTAAAAACTGAAGTAACTTTCCTTGATCTCCAGAAATTGATATTTCTGGAATTTTAAGCATAGCTGCTTGCTTTTTTAATGAATGCAAAAAATCATTTTCTGCAGAAAAATTTTCTAAAATATACTCTTCTAATTCCGGAGTAATTTCAGTTCTTTTCATTGACATATTATTTACCTTTAAAGAAATATATTCCCTCAGACTTTTTAATTAATTCCCAAGCTGATTGTTGAACAAAATCTTTTAATTTTACCTTAGAATCTTCATTTAATGTAGCTTGGTATTTGTCGAGGAATGATAATTTTTGGTCTTTAATTCTCATTAATGTTAGAATTAATTGAGCGCCATCAGATGTCCTATTAAATGATCCTGAAATAATATATTCTACTTCTAATTTTGATAAGATTGCAAGTTCAGTTTCAGAAGTAGCTTTGTGATTTTCTGGGATTTTGAGTCCAAAGATAGCATATATAGAATCTCTTGAAGCTTGGTCATAAAGAATAATATTATTTTTATGCCTTAAAGTATCGAAAATCGATTCTACAATTAAGAATGAGTTAACTTCTTTTGAATTAAATAATTCCCATTTAGGCAATGAATTATTGTCGATAAATTCAATACCTGATATAACCATTGTCGGAGCTGGATAAGCATAAAACGCTGAATCCATTTTTGTAAACATTGTGCTATCATTTTCTACCACAGCAAAGGCTCGTTGCAATGCTTTGAGGATGCTCGGGTCGAATAAAGCTTTATTATCTGAGTAACCGAAATACCTAACTTGAGCATAACCGCTTCCGAAACTTTTTGATGTATCATTTAAATTCATATCCATCATATCAATTCTAAGCATATTAGCTAAAAGGTCTATGTGCAATGAATATACTTTTGATAAATTTAAGTGACTCTTAAGATTATCGAAATTAATACTTTTATTCTCAGATTTTAATAGTCTTACAATTGAATCTTGAGTTTGAAAATCAACAAAATTATATTTTCCTGAAATTAATGTAACAAGATTAAATGCGGCTTCAATTTTTGCTTCTGTAATTAACCCTTTAGCTTCAGGTCCGAAGCTAATATTTGCAATAGCAATATTTTCCTTTTCCTGTGAAAAAGAAGTATAGAAGAACGAATTAATTAGAATAAAATAAATTAAATATTTAAATTTCATTTGTTATTTGAATATTGTTTTATAAAATCATTATAATTTAAGCAATTTATTATATCATCTTTAGTAAGCCATGCTTTTCTGGCAACTTTAATACCAATATAAATATCTTTTAGTGTAGACGTTTTATGTGAGTCAGGGTTAATTGCAAATTTTACACCTTTATCTTTTGCTTTCTTTGAATTAATATAAGAAAAGTCTAGTCTGTATGGATTAGCATTTATTTCAATGACCTTATTATTTGAAGAGCAGGCATCAATAAATTTATCAATATCAATTTCATATCCTGCGCGAGTCTTTAAAATACGACCAGTAGGATGACCAATAATAGTTATATATGGATTTTCAGTAGCTTTAATTATTCGATTTGTCATTTCGGTTTTGCCTAAATTGAAATTTGAATGTATTGATGCAACTACAATATCCAATTGCGATAGCAAGTCATCAGAATAATCTAAATCCCCATTTGCCAAAATATCACATTCAATTCCTTTTAGTATCTTAATATTTGGATAGTGATCTTTTATTTGTTCAATTATTTCAAATTGCTTATAAATACGTTCTTCGCTTAATCCATTTACATATGAAGAAGATTTACTATGGTCGCAAATAGCGACATAATCAAATCCCATTTCACAGCATTTTTGAACCATTTCTTCATAAGTATTTTTTCCATCACTCCAATCAGTATGAATATGGAGCATTCCCTTTAAATCACTATCTTTAACTAATTTTGGGATTGTATTTTCAATTGCTGAATTAATTGATAGCTCATTTTCTCTTAATTCTGGTGGAATATATTGAATAGATAAAGATTTAAACAAATCCGCTTCACTAGAAAAATTTTTATTTTTTATAGATTCTAAATTAAATTTTTCATCAAAATAATTATTAAATTCTTTTGTGCCTGTGAGCTGATTTAATCTATAATAAAAATTTTGTTGTCCTATGATTTCTATATTTAACTTTACTCCTGTTGAATTAATTTGTGAGATTTTATCTTGTGCTGCTTGAGTATATTCTATATTACTATTTTCTGATTCAATTAAAATATCAATTTGAGAAATTATTTCTGAAAAACGACGAGTTTCACCAGCTAATTCTACTTTTGTAATTTGTGAGTGATTTTTTAGGATTGCAATTAAATCATTAGTCAATTCTATGCATTCATCTTGAAGGATTTTATTCTTTCCAGCTTGTACATGAGTGAGAGAATTATAGATGATTTCTTTTTGTTCTTCGCTTATTCCTTTAACATTTATTAATTTACCATTGTTAAATGCTTCTTCGAGTTCATTTAAATTTGTTATGCTAAATGTTTCGAAAAGCAATTTTATTCTTTTTGTTCCAAGACCTTTTACTTTTTTAAGCTCAAAAAGAGATGCTGGGTAAATAGTAGATAATTTGATTAATTGAGGGAAAGTACCTGTTTTTATAAAATCTTCAACAATTTTTACTAAAGTATTTCCAAATCCTGGTAACTCATTTACTTTATTTTTTTCATAAACGCTAAAAATATCTACATTTGAATTTGTCAGGAAATCAGCGGCATTTCTAAAAGTACTTATTTTAAATTGATTTTCATTTCTTAATTCAAGTTGAAAAGCATATAAATTTAATTTATATATTAAGTCTTTTGTAGTCATAATAATTAATATAAATTGATAATGTAAAAAAATAAATTATATTAACAAATTATCGCTAATACTAATATTAACTTGATTTAATATCTTGGCAGGACCTTCTAAATAAATTTTAGATAACTTTAGTCCATCAAAATCAAAACCAACTATTAATTTTTCTTTACTTGAAGGAATGATATTAATTGGTGGATGTAAATCTTTTTTCCATAAAAGAGAAATTGCAGTCGAAATAGCACCTGTGCCACAAGCTCCGGTTTCAGCTTCTACACCTTTTTCGAAAGTACGTAAAAAAACATTATTGTTTTCTATATGATAAAAATTAACATTAGCTCCAATAGGGGAAAATTCTATATGATTCCTAATTGGAATAGAAATATTATTTATATCAAAATTAAAGAAATCAGAGCCAAGTTCCTCAATAAAATCATCATAATTAATTACATAATGCAAAGTACCTACATTAACAAAATCACCAATGTAGGAAATATTTTCATCAATTTCAATATCAACATTAGGAGAAAATTGTTGTGGGGGATTGAAATATAATGTAATTTGATCTTCAAAAATAGAGTATTTATAAATTATATTTGCTAAGGAAAACTGATTATACTTACAAGGGTATCCTTTTTTTAGCGCATAATAGACAGCACATCTTCCACCATTTCCGCACATCATTCCTGTGGAACCATCAGGATTATAAAATAATACATTGAAATCGGTATTTTCAATCGTATTAGGTAAAATAATAATCAATCCTTCAGTACGAAAATGATTATATTCATTTATATTACAGAGTAAATTTGCAATCTTTGAGAAATCAATTTCATTTGGTAATTGATTAAAATGTACCACTGAAAATAAATTTCCAGCGCCGGACATATAAGTTACTTCGAAATCCATATTGAATTAATTTCTTTAAGGATAGATTTATGTAAATGATTATTAGTAGCAAGAATTGAATTATCATAAATTCCTGAGGTAGTACCATCGAATTGAGTAACGGTGCCTCCAGCTTCTTGTACTATTAAAATACCAGCAGCGACGTCCCACGGTTTCAAATTTAATTCCCAGAATCCATCAAAGCGACCATTTGCTACATAAGCTAAATCTAAAGCAGCTGAACCCAATCTTCTAACAGGAATACCCATAGAAACAAAATTTTTAAAAATATCTAAGTAATTAGAATTTTGTATCTCTAAATCATAAGGGAATCCAGTAACTAGGAATGAAGATTCTAAATTATTACTTTTTGATACTTGAATTTTTTTATTATTTAGATAGCTACCGTTATTTTTCTCTGCCACAAATAATTCTTTTAGAATTGGATGGTAAATAATACAGCTTATAATTTCGTTGTTTTTTACAGCAGCTATACTAACTGAAAAAATTGGGAGATTATGAGCAAAATTTACAGTTCCATCTAAAGGATCTATTACCCACAAAATTTCATCAGAATTAAAAGATTTACTTTTTCCACTTTCTTCAGCTAAAATGGAGTGATTTGGAAATATTTTTAAGATGGAATCGATAATATAATTTTCTGATTTTTTATCAAATTCAGTTACTAAATTATTTCTTCCTTCTTTTGAATAAATTTGAAAATTTGTTCCGAATCCTTCTTCTAAAATTTTACCTGCTTCTATTGCTGATTTAATCGCAAGGTTTGTAATTTCGTTAAATTGATTCATCATTAGAAAATTTTTTAGTAATATCAATAATTTTCATTTCTGCTTTATTTAGATATTCATTTAATTCAGCAGCTAAATTCATTCCTTCTTCATATTTTATGAGCTGTTCCTCAAGAGGAATATTACCATTATCTAAATCATTAATAATAGTTTGGAATTTTTCTAATTTTGATTCAAAATTTTTATTTGATTTAGCCATTTTATTTTAATCTCTTAATTATCTAAATATTCTAAATTATATATCTAAATTCTTGACATATTGAGCATTTTGTTCAATAAATTCGCGACGTGGTTCAACTTTTTCACCCATTAGTGTTTGGAATACCCTTGTAGCTTCGTTAGCATCTTCTATTTCTACGCGAAGTAAAGTACGTGTTTCAGGATTCATAGTAGTTTCCCATAATTGTTCAGGATTCATTTCGCCAAGTCCCTTATATCTTGATATTATTATACCATCATTTGATACTTGTACATCTTCGTTCTCAACTATATCAGGAGTTTGTTCTTGCTCTTGTTCGATAGCTGCATTACCGCCGGATTTTCTATTTTGAATATCTTTTCTAATTCTTTGTATTATTTCATCACGTTCTCTATCATCGAATGCGTAATATTCTTGTTTCCCTTTTTTTAACTTATATAATGGAGGTTGGGCTATATATAATTTTCCTTGTACTATTAAGTCTCTCATATACAAAAAGAAAAATGTCATTAATAAAGTACGAATATGAGCGCCATCGACATCAGCATCTGCCATCATAATTACTTTGCCATAACGCGATTTTTCGGCATCAAAATCATCATCGAAACCTGCTCCAATAGCAGTAAACATTGTTCTAATTTCTTCATTTTCTAGTATTCTCGCCATTCTAGCTTTTTGCACATTTAATATCTTACCTCTAAGTGGCAATATTGCTTGAAAACGTCTATCGCGACCTTGTTTTGCAGAACCTCCTGCAGAATCACCCTCGACAATAAACAATTCTGTATCTTCAGCAGTGCGTAAAGAACAATCAGCTAATTTCCCAGGTAAAGTAGAAATTTCCAAACCGCTTTTTCTTCGTACTAATTCGCGAGAACGTTTTGCAGCCATTCTAGCTTCAGCAGCTAAAGTTGCTTTTTCGATAATTCTCTTCGCCATCGCTGGATTTTCGTCAAGATAAATACTTAATTTTTCGGAAACAATTGTCCTTACAATTCCTTCTACTTCGCCATTGCCTAATTTAGTTTTAGTTTGTCCTTCGAACTGAGGATTTGCAACCATTACTGAAATAATTGCAGTCAAGCCTTCTCTAAAGTCTTCACCGGAGATTTGTACCTTAGAATTTTTATTGATATTTGCCTGAGCATAAGTATTTAATGTACGAGTAAGAGCAGCTCTGAAGCCAGTAACATGTGTACCACCCTCAATAGTATGAATATTATTTACATATGATAATACATTCTCTGTATATGAATTATTATATTGGAAGCAAATTTCAACCTTAGTTTCTAAATCATTGTAACCAATATCTGAACCGGATACAACTATTGGTTTTACTAGAACAGTATTTGATTCATCGATAAATTTAACAAAGTCTAAAAGTCCACCTCTATAATGGAAAACTTCTTTTTTTATTTCATCGAAATCATCGGCTCTTTCATCTGTGAGAGTTATTGACACATTAGGATTAAGAAAAGCCAATTCTCTTAATCTATCTGCGACTCTTGAATATTTGAATGTTACAGTATTAAAAATTGTAGGATCAGGGTAAAATCGTATTATAGTACCAGTTTTATCTGTTGCTCCCAAATCTTCAGTTGAGGATACTGGTTTCCCATAAGCAAATTTTTGTTGTACTTGTCTACCATCTCTATGCACAGTAGCAATTAAGCTTGAAGATAGAGCATTTACGCAAGACACGCCCACACCGTGCAATCCACCGGACACTTGATAAGAACCTTTGTCAAATTTTCCGCCAGCATGAAGAGTACATAATACAACCTCTAAAGTCGATACTTTCTTAACAGGGTGAGGACCAGTTGGAATACCTCTACCATCATCAGTAATAGAGCAGGAATTATCCTTATGAATCGTTACGTATATATTTTCGCAATAGCCAGCTAGAGCCTCGTCTATTGAATTATCAACTACTTCTTGAATTAAGTGGTGAAGACCTCTTTCTCCTACGTCTCCAATATACATTGCAGGGCGTAGGCGGACAGCTTCCAGACCTTCAAGTACTTTTATATTATCTTCATTATAATTACCATTTCCATTGCTATGATTTCCATTAGAAATATAATTATTTTCATTTATTTCAGACTTATTATTGTTATCTTCCATTTATGCTTTTCAATATTTTATTAATCTTTTACAGACTACAAAAATACTAAATTTTAGGGAGATATGAAAGGATTTTAAAAATGAAATTTTATATATCTCAAGCGTTTTTTTAATAAAAAATCATATAATATTAATATTAAATTAACAACTAAAACTTAGGTTGATTAAATTGCATATTTTCAACTTTTTAATTTGTTTTTTTAATCAAAGCTTACTCAAATAATAACTATTTTTTTATATTTTTATTAGTGCGTATATACAAATTATAAATGAAAATAATAAAAAAAGCTACCATTTTGTGGTAGCTTTTTAAATTTGATAAATTTAGGTTAGAAAATTATGATGATACTTTTTCTAGCCATTTTACCATTGATAGCATAACAATCATCGAAGCACCGGTAGCAATTGCGAATACTAACCAGCAAGCCCAAAGTGGAACGGAAGTATATAAGATTCCGCCTACAAATAGTAAAGAATTACCAACCGCTGTAGCAGCAAGCCAAGCACCTTGCATTAAACCTTGCATATGTGGAGGTGCTACTTTAGAAACAAACGATAATCCTAATGGGGAAATAAATAATTCAGCTACAGTAAGTATAAAGTATAAAGCAACCATTACCCATGGAGTAAGTCTAATTGCGCTAATTTCTGTTTCGGTAAGAGAAGTCAAAGTTTCTTTTGCAGGTAAAGCAAATGAAACTAACATCAAGAATAAGTATGCTAATGCAGCGATACCCATACCGATTGCAATTTTCATAGGAGTAGAAGGTTCTTTTCCTTTTTTCTTCAAAGTGCTAAATAACCACATTATTATTGGTGTCAAAGTAACTACAAAGAAAGGATTAACTGCTTGGAAAATTTCCGCTCCTTTTATTCTAGTAAATCCGAGATTTATATCAATTACACTTAAATCAATGTAATCACGAGCAAAATATGTGAGAGAATATCCATTTTGGTGGAAGGCTAGCCAGAAGAATATTACGACACCAAATACTGCGAAAAGAGCATAAATACGTTGTTTTACTTCTTGAGCGCTCATTTGAATTTCTTCTTTAGATAGCTTAGGATCACCATTTGCATCTTTTAAATTTTTCTTAGCAGGATCTGGGAATTTTTGTTTATTTACAATGAAAATTACAAGAGAAATTAACATTGCAACAATTGCAGCCATAAAAGCATACTGAAATCCAGTGCTAAATACATTTAAATAATTGGTAACGAAAGAGCCTAAATCAGTCATAGTAGTACCATTGATTGATACTTCATTTGCTAATTGAGTAAGTCTTTCCATAGCACCTTGAGACATTGCGGTGCCTTGATTTACATATTGATGACATAATTCAGGTAAAGCAGCATTATAATCGAAATTATTAGCTTGTAACCACCAATTTCTAACTGCAATCGCAATCCATGGAGCAAAAAATCCACCAATATTAATAAACATATAAAAGATCTGGAAACCAGAATCACGTTTATCAGAATATTTAGGATTATCATACATTTGCCCTACAAGAGCTTGCAAATTACCTTTGAATAACCCATTACCAAAAGCAATTACTAAAAGTCCAAAGCAAGTAAGTGCTAAGTAAAGACCTAAACTTGGTACTGGAGTAGGAGTAGGAACTGCAATAATGAGATAACCTACTGACATTAATATTAACCCAGTTAATATTGTACCTTTATAATTTTTAGTTTTATCTGCAATTATACCACCTACTAATGATAATAAATATATTGAAGCATAAAATGCTGAATATACTATTCCAGTAGTTGTCTCAGATAAACCAAATTTTGCAGAGATGAACAACGTTAAAATTGCCATCATTATGTAGAAACCGAAGCGCTCGCCCATATTTGAAAGAGCTGCTCCTATCAAACCGGTTGGGTGTTCTTTGAACATTTAACCTCCATTATTTAAAAAATTATTTTATATTTCTTTTGAAAATTTAATCTTATTTTTAATAAAATATGAATTATTAAAGCATAACTAAATCTCAATAATACAATGAGTTGTTTTGTATGATTTTACATTTAAGAAAAATTTACAAAAACATAAACAGCAATTTAGTAATTTTAATTGAAATATTAAAATGTTTTTTTTGTAATTATGAATATTTTTGCACGTCTATATTTAATATTTAGAATAATAAGTTTATTTTTTAGCATTTTATAATTACACAAAATCAAATATTTAAATTGAATAATATATTAATTGTAGGACTCGGTAATCCCGGCTCAAAATATGAAAAGACTCGACATAATATTGGCTGGATGGTATTAAAAAAATTTGTAGAAAAGCATAAAATTGAATTAATAAAAAAATCAAATATTTATTATTCTGCCGAAATGAAATATGCCGGGAAGAATATTATAATTTGTTTTCCGACGACATATATGAATTTATCAGGCGAAGCCGTTAAAAAAATAAGTGATAAATTTTTGATTAAGCCTCAAGATATTATCGTAATTTCTGATGAGTATAATTTCCCATTAGGTAAAGTCCATTTTAAAAATGGAGGAAGCGACGGAGGTCATAATGGGATAGCTAATATTATTGAAGAATTAAAATCATCGAATTTTTATAGGTTACGCATAGGAATAGATAGAAATTTTGGAGCTGGAGAATTAATAAATTATGTGTTGTCAGAATTTAACGAAAATGAAAGAGAATTACTTAATTTAGCTTTAACTAAAGGGATGGAGTCTCTTGAAACTATCCTTAAAAATGGTCCACAGAGAGCAATGAGTATGATTAATTCTGGAGAAATGTGGAAAGAAAAAATAAATAAAGACAAAGATAAAAAAATTAATAAAATAGATTTAAAAAATAATATGAAAGGTGTTGAAATGGATAATTTCACTTATTATAATCCAACTAAAATAATATTTGGTAAAAATACAATTCCTCAAATTGGAAAAGAATTATCAAAATATCAAATTAATAATGTGCTTGTGCTAGCTGGTGGTGGCTCTATTAAAAAAAATGGATCTTATGATGAAATGGTAAAATCACTCAAAGATAATAATATCTCCTTTATAGAAAAATGGGGCGTACAAGCTAATCCAATTTTGCCTCATGCACTTGAATCAATAGAATTGTGCCGTGATAATAAAGTTGAAGGAATTATTGCTATCGGTGGTGGTTCTGTTATTGACGAAGCAAAATCAATAGCAGTAGGATATTATGCAAATTCCTTGTGGGATCTATATGAAGGTAAAGAAAAGGTAACCGATAGCTTGCCGATATTTGTTATTCTCACAATTTCAGCTACAGGGTCTGAAATGAACCCAACTTCAGTACTGACTAATCCCGAACAAAAGAAAAAATGGGGGTTTGCCTCTGGTTTAAATTATCCAATAGTTTCGATTATTGATCCGGAAAAACAAATGACATTACCTTGGAACCAAACTGTAAATGGTGCAATAGATGCCTTAAGTCATATAATGGAAAATTATTTTGTAGCAAAAAATCAGTTTGTTACTATGGGATATAATGAATCATTGATGAATACTATAATAGAAGCTACAAATATACTCAAAGATAATCCAATGGATTATAATGCAAGAGCTAATTTAGCTTGGAGTGCAACAATGGCTTTAAATGGATATTCCGGTATTGGTATAAAATCTGGAGAGTGGACTTGTCATAAAATTGAGCATTCTATTAGTGCATTTTATCCAAATGTAGCTCATGGCGCTGGATTAGCAATTGTCTTCCCGGCTTGGATACAATATATGTATCAATATAATAAAAATACATTTGACAGATGGGCTAAAAATGTATGGAATGCTAATACTATAGAGGAAGGTATAGCAAAAATGAAAGAACAATATTCAAAATGGGGAGCACCTATTTCATTAAGTGAAATAGGAGTAAACGCTAATCAAATAGAAGCAATTGCTGAAAATGTGATGCTAATTGAAAAATTTGGTATTTTAAAAGATATGAATAAAAATGATATTATTGAAATATTAAAAATTGCAAAATAAATTATAATACTTTTTTAACTTAACTAATCCTACTTTTAATAAAAAAGTGGGATTTTTTAATTAAAAATAAAAAAAATTTAGAAATTATTAATGATTTTATTAATTTTGCAATCTAAGTAAAATGTAAAATTAATAGGGAGTATTTTAAAAATGCCTCGAAGTTATAAACTAAAATCAGTACCTCTGCCAAAGGCAGATATTTTTCCGTTTTTCATTAAAACATATTATTATAAGTTATAATTTACATTAACCCTATTAAGAAGCTAGGAGGTAAAAATGCTTCATGAATATTCAATTGAGAATAATAAAATAAATACTGTAGCAAGTGGAAATATAAAGTTATTTTATAATCCCACAGAAGAAGAAAAAGAACTTTTAATTGACGTTTATAAATTAGACGAGCATACATTGAGTTCTGCTTTAGATGATGATGAGTTATCCAGAATGGAGACTGAACCCGACCATATTGCAATGATTATCAAAAGTCCTCGCAAATATGTCCCAAGAGACGAGTATTTGTTCAGAGTAATGTCTATAGGTTTATTCCTTTTTAATGACAAATTGATAATTGTAACCAATGATGAAGTAGACCTTTTCCAAGGTAAGCAGATGCAAACAGTTAATTCACTCGCCGACTTAATTTTTAAAATCATTTATCGATTAATTTTTAATTTTTTAGAACATTTGAAAATAATCAATAAAATTTCTGATTCATTAGAACATAAAATTAATTCTGCAATGGAGAATAAATATTTGATAAATCTATTTTCCTTGGAAAAGAGCTTAGTTTACTATTTAAATGCGATAAATTCTAATGGAGTATTAATTGAAAAAATTAAAACTAATGCCACAAAATTCGATTTACAACAAACAGAGATTGAAATGCTCGAAGATATTATAATCGAAAATACTCAATGCTATAGGCAAGCAGATATTTATGCAAATATCTTAGCAGGTTTAATGGATGCAAGAGTGTCGATTGTTTCGAATAATTTAAACGTATTGATGAAAACATTAAATATAATTACTTTGTCAATAATGGTACCTACTTTTGTTGTATCTGCCTTTTCTATGAATGTGAAAATACCATTACAAACACATGAAAATGCTTTTTTCATTGTGATGGGATTGGCTTCATTATCAGTAATCGGATTGCTAATATTAATGTGGTGGAAAAAGTGGTAATTAAATTAATTTTTTAAACGAAAGAAAACCCTCAAAAGAAAAATTTTGAGGGTTTTTATTTATTTAATATATTTTTATTGAATTAATTTTCTTTTGTTCGCTCTTTTTAAAATGAATATTCCTAGAATTGCTGAAATAATAGAACCAAGGATTACAGCAATAATCGATGTATCAATTAAAAATTTATCAGTGAAGGATAACTTAGATATGAAAATTGACATTGTAAATCCAATTCCAGCTAAGCACGCTATTCCAATGAAATCACGTATTGTAGTATTCTCAGGTATTTTACTAATTTTTAATTTTGTAGCAAGAAATACAGCAGAAATAATTCCTATTGGCTTTCCTAAGATAAGCCCTAAAGAAATTCCGATACTTAATGTAGAGGTGATTCCTGAGAGTGATTGACTATTTATTACGATTGCGGTATTAGTGAGAGCAAATAATGGTAAAATAATATAATTTACCCATTTTTGCATATAGTGTTCAAAATCATCTGTCAATTCCACAGGAATAGTTAATGCAAGCATTACTCCTGCGATTGTAGAATGTATCCCAGAGAGAAATACGAAGTACCATAGAATAAGACCTTCTAAAATGTAAATAATTGGATGCCAATATTTCTTTTTATTCAAGAAATAGAAAATAGCAACAAGAGCAAAAGCAACTAATAAATACAAAAATTGCAAGTTATTTGAGAAAAATATAGCGATAATTAAAACAGCAATTAAATCATCTATTATAGCTAATGCCGTTAGGAATATTCTAAGGGATTTTGTATTTTCAGAAGCAATAATTGAAAGCACTCCAAGCGAAAATGCTATATCAGTGGCAGTTGGAATTGCCCATCCAGAAACATATGATGAATTTAGATTAATTAACACAAAAATTATAGCAGGAGCTATTACACCACCAATAGCAGCAATTACTGATAAACTAGATTTTTTAAAATCAGATAGCTCGCCGACTAAGATTTCCCTTTTTATCTCAAGACCTACCATAAAGAAAAAAATTGCCATCAATCCATCATTGATCCAATGCTCTATGCTTAAATTTAGAACACCAAGATTAATTTTATTATGGAAAAAATCAGTATAACCATCAAAGAAATTGGCTAAGAAAAGAGAAACAATAGTTGCTATTAATAGTAAAATACCTGTTAATTTACCTGAATTGGATAATTCTTGAATTGTATCAAATTTTTTTTGAATATACATTTTTCGTTCAATATAAGTTACTAATGAATATTTTATGTTATTTGATTATAACATTTTGAAAATAAATATTAAATTAACAAAAAATTAATAATATTTTTTACTAAAATGATAATAATAAACCGTAAATTTGTAGACTATAAATATTTTTAATTATTATTGACAATTTTTAAAAATTTATTAGAAAAATATTTTTTATAAACATAAATAAAGAGTTTTCTTATGGCAAACAAGAAAAAAGAATCAAAGAAGAAAAATTCTTCAACAAAAAATCAAAAATATGTCTATTATTTTGGCGGAAAAAAGGCTGACGGCGATGCTGGAATGAAAAACCTCTTAGGAGGTAAAGGTGCAAATTTAGCTGAAATGATAAATATGAAGCTACCTGTACCGGGTGGTTTTACAATCACAACTGATGTATGTACATATTATTATGACAACAAGAAAACTTATCCAGCTGTATTAGCAAACCAAGTTGAAGAATCTTTAGTAAAATTAGAAAAAGAAATGGGGATGAAATTCGGAGATGAAAATAATCCTTTATTATTATCAGTGCGTTCTGGCTCAAGAGCTTCAATGCCAGGAATGATGGATACAATTTTAAATTTAGGCTTAAATGATAAAACAGTACAAGGATTAATTAATAAATCTGGTAATGAGAGATTTGCTTATGATTCATATAGAAGATTTATTGCAATGTATGGTGATGTAGTACTTGACTTAAAACCAAAAACTAAAGATGATATTGATCCATTTGAAGCCATTATTGAAAAGAAAAAAGAAAAAAGAAAAATCATCACAGATTATGAATTATCAGTTCAAGATTTAAAAGAATTAGTAGTTGAATTTAAAAAAGCAATTAAAGATAATACAGGAATTGATTTCCCAGAAGATCCAAAAGAACAATTATGGGGAGCAATTGCAGCTGTATTTAATTCGTGGCAAAATCCAAGAGCTATTGTTTATAGAAGATTAAATAAAATTCCAGAAGAATGGGGTACTGCTGTAAATATCCAAGCTATGGTATTTGGAAATATGGGTGAAACTTCAGGAACTGGTGTTGCTTTTACTCGCGATGCAGCTAATGGCGATAATATTTTCTATGGTGAATTCTTAATGGATGCACAAGGCGAAGATGTAGTAGCTGGAATTCGCACTCCTCTTAAAATTGATGTTTTAAAAGAAAAAGATTCTAAATCTTATAATGAATTATTAGATATTCGTAAAATATTAGAAGAACATTATAGAGATATGCTTGATGTAGAATTTACTATCCAAGAAGGTAAATTATATATGCTACAATGCCGCGTAGGAAAGAGAACTGCAATGGCAGCTGTTAAAATTGCTTATGATATGGTAAATGAAGGAATGATCACTCCTAAAGAAGCATTAATGCGTATTGAACCAGACCAATTAAACCAATTACTTCGTCCGGTATTTGATCAAGCTGAATTAAAAAAAGCTTTAAATGATAAGCAATTATTAGCTCACGGATTAAACGCTGGTCCTGGTGCAGCTGCTGGGAAAGTAGTTTTTAATGCAGAAGATGCAATTGCACTTAATGCAAAAGGCGAAAAAGTAATACTAGTTCGTATTGAAACTTCTCCAGAAGATATCGCAGGTATGAATGCTGCTGAAGGTATTTTAACAGCTCGTGGAGGTATGACTTCACATGCAGCTTTAGTAGCTCGTCAAATGGGTAAAGTATGCGTAGCTGGTTGCGGAACATTAAATATTGATTACAAAAAACGTCAATTCTTTGTAGAAGGAAATGACAAAAATATTATTAAAGAAGGCGATTATATTTCGATTGATGGTTCTACTGGTAATGTATTTAAAGGTAATATTCCTACTAAACCAAGCGAAGTAGTAGAAGTATTAGTAACTAAAACTTTAAAACCAAATGATGCACCAATTTACAAAATGTACGATCAAATCATGAATTGGGCAGATAAATATAGAAGATTAAATATTAGAACAAATGCTGATCAGCCTGATCAAGCTACAAATGCCGTTGCTTTTGGTGCTGAAGGAATAGGCTTATGTCGTACTGAACACATGTTCTTTGGAGAAGGTAAAATTGGTCCAATGAGAGAAATGATTTTAGCAGATAGTGTAGAGAATCGTAAAAGAGCACTTTCTAAAATTCTTCCTTTCCAAAGAAAAGATTTTGAAGGTATATTTGAAGCAATGGATGGAAAACCAGTTACAGTAAGAACAATTGATCCACCTTTGCATGAATTCTTACCACATGAAGAAGCTGAACAAGCAGAATTAGCTAAAAATATGAAAATTACTGTACAGCAAGTAAAAGATAGAGTTGCATCATTGCATGAATTTAATCCTATGCTTGGTTTCCGCGGTTGCAGATTAGGTCTAATATTCCCAGAAATTACAGAAATGCAAGCAAGAGCAATTTTCGAAGCAGCAGTAAATACCATTAAAAAAGGTAAAAAAGTACTTCCTGAAGTAATGATTCCACTTGTAGGCAATGTAAAAGAATTAAAGAGCCAAGAAGAAATCGTTCGACGTGCAGCTCGCGAAGTAATGGAAGAAACTAGTGTGAAATTTGACTATTTAGTTGGTACAATGATAGAAATCCCACGTGGTGCTATCACTGCTAAAGAAATTGCAGAAGTTGCTGAATTCTTTTCTTTCGGAACAAACGACTTAACTCAAACTACATTAGGTCTTAGTAGAGATGACTCTGGCAAATTCCTACCGGAATATGTCAATAGAGAAGTCTATAAAGTAGATCCTTTTATTTCAGTAGATCAAGAAGGCGTTGGATTCTTAATGAAACACGCAGTCGAACAAGGTAGAATTACTAATCCAAAAATTAAACTTGGTATTTGTGGTGAACACGGTGGCGACCCTGATTCTGTAGAATTCTGTCATAATTTAGGATTAAATTATGTATCTTGCTCACCTTTTAGAGTTCCTATAGCACGTTTGGCTGCTGCGAGAGCTGCAATCAAAGAAGCTGAATTAGAAGCTCCAGTGGCAAAAGATTCTAAAAAAGAAGTGAAAGCAAAAAAATCATCAAAAAAAGATGATAAAAAATCAAAAGATAAAAAATCAAAAAAAGATGATAAGAAATCAAAAGATAAAAAATCTAAAAAGAAATAATTAGATTAATTGAAAATTCAAAAGTCCTCTTTTATAAGCTAAAAGAGGACTTTCTTTATATATGTTTTGTTTGTTTTTTTTAACTTAAAAACTCTTTTTTAATATAAAATAAAATATCAAAAACAGTAACAATTCCTACTAAATTATTATCCCAATCTACTACAGGTAAGAACTCAATATGTTTTTTTGCCAAAATTTCAATAGCTTTAGCAATGCTATCTTCAGGGTAGATTATATGAACATTTTTATCAAAAATATCTTGATAATCACTAATTTTATTGTAGCCAATATCTTCTTTATCAGCATCAACTTCATAGATTTGCCTTAAAGAATATTCATTTAATTTTTTTGAAGTTATAATTCCAACTAATTTCCCATTTTCTAGGACTGGAACTTGATGCACATTTTCTTCTTTCATAATATCATCAGCTTTTTTTAAGCTATCGTCTAATTCTACTGTGAAAGCACCTTTAGTCATAATGCTTTCAATTTTTTCTAACTTTAACATCGTTTTTATTCCTTATTTACAATGATTTTATAACAAAAATAATATTTATTAAAAACAAAAATTTTAATTGTATTTATAATTTAATAAACTTAATTTTGTAAAAGTTATTTTAAATTAAATAATAAAATGAAAAACTTTACACTTTTAATAGCGATATTTATTATTTATAACACTTCTTTTGCTTATAAACCAGTTGATTTTTCAGTCTGTCTAAATCTGAAATCAGATTCCACAAATAGAAAAATTTATCTCGATTGGAGTACAAGCAATGTGACCAAAAATTTCACCTTAAAGAGATTAGAATATATTAATAACCACCCAAATTGGATAATTCTAAAAGAGAACACCAATGATCATTCATATATTGACAGCAATTTATCTTATGACAGAATCTATGAATATAGAGTGGAGAACCATTTCGATACTGCTTTTGTGGGGTATGGGTATAATACTACTGTATTAAATGCAATTTATCAAAATTCTACAAAAAATTTATTACTATTAGTTGATGAAGAAGTATATAAAGAAATTCCTCAAGAAATAAATAATTATAAAAAAATATTGATTTGCGATAATTATAGAGTTTATTTAAGAACAGCACCGAGAGCTGAAATATTTGATTCTGCAAAAGTAATTCTTACAAAAAAAATAATTAATGATTTGCGAGATACAATTGACTTAGATTATATACTACTTTTTGGAAGAATCCCAGTGGCTTATTCCGGAGCTTTAACGATTGACGGACATTCTGATCATTTTGGAGCTTTCCCAGCTGATGTTTATTATACTTTATCAGATAGATTCTTTACTGATAGCCTAGTAGAGAGTACTTCTGCATCATTGGATAGAAATAAAAACGTTCCATTTGATGGAAAATTTGATTTAACAAACATTGAAGAAATAGTAAAAATTGCAATTGGAAGAGTAGATTTCTATGATTTACCATTATTTCAAGAAAGCGAAATTGAATTATATAAAAATTACATTACAAAAATCGAAAATTACAAATATCAAAAATTCCCTATAGAATATAAATCAATTATCAATGATGAGCTTGGCTTAGGTACATATAATGAAGTATGGGGAGCTGAAGGTTATATTAATTCTTATTGCTTATTTGGTGAAAATAATATTTCTGAAGCACCATTTAAAAATAATATATATGATAACAATTATTTTATTAGTTTTTCAAGTGCTTATTCAAGCTATCAACATAATGGAAATATTATCGGTGCTCAAGAATTTGCAGAAAATAATATTAATTGTATAATGAGTTGTATATTTGGTTCTTATTTGGGAGATTGGGATTTTCAAAATGCTCTATTGCGTAGTGCAATTGCTTCGACTCCAAAAATGCTTAATTCTTATTTTGGGGGACGTCCTTTTTGGCATTTATATTCCCTTAATTTAGGAGGGACAATAGGGGAGGCATATAAAATTTCAATAAATAATGATATTAAATATAAAACTACTCAATTATTTGGTAGCAGAATGGTTCATATTGCTCTAATGGGTGATCCTACAATTAGAATGTATAATATAAAACCCGTAATAAATTTTAATGTAGAAAAAATTAATGACATTAAAACTTTTACTTGGGAAAATCAAAATGAATTTTATGTAAATATTTATTCTGCCAAAAATATTGATTCAGAATTTGTAAAGTTAAATTATTTTCCAATAATGGAAGATCACTTTTCGATACTTGATACTTGCAAAGATTGTATTTATATGATACGGAATGTTCCTAAAAATAACATTCAGACTCGATCCGCTCGGTTCTATAGAGAAAGTATTGGGGTACTTAACGAAAAAATTGTAAATATTAAAGATAACTTGACAAATAATCCTGAAATCGAAATAAAAATATTTGATAATAAAATTGAAATTAACTCCAATGAAGCAATTAGGTCTTATGAAATATTTAATATTTTAGGAGAGAAGCTTTTATTTAATAATTTTGATAATTATACCGATAACTTTATAATTGATAAGTCTTTATTAATGAATGGAATTTATATTTGCAGAATAAATAAAAATAAGGATTATAAATTATTAATTTATTAATAAAAGAAAAAAAAATGAAGTTCGTTTATAATAAATTAAAGTAACAAAAATTGAAAAATTTATAACAAATTGGAAATAAATAATTATGGTAAAACCTCTTCATAGTTACATTGTAACAGCAAAATTACCCGAAAAAATCGAAAAATTAAAAGAATTAGCGTATAATTTCTGGTGGTGTTGGAATTCAGAAGCTAAAGAGATGTTCGTGAGAATGAATAGAAATCTCTGGAATGAAGTTAATCATAGCCCTGTAATGCTTATAAATAAATTAGATCAGCAGGAATTAGAAGATTTAGCAAATCAAGCTGATTTTGTTGCATTTTTAGAGCATAATTATAGACAATTCAAAAGATATATGCAGGATAAAGGTTGGTATGGTACTTTAAATCAGACTACTAAGAATGGTATAGCTTATTTTTCAACAGAATATGGAATCAACGAATCATTTCCTAATTATTCCGGTGGATTAGGGATCTTGTCAGGTGATCATTTAAAATCATCAAGCGATTTAGGATTGCCATTAGTAGGAGTAGGATTATTATATCAACAAGGATATTTTAGACAACATCTTACTCAAAATGGGTGGCAAACGGAATCATATAATTTCAATGATTTCTTCTCAATGGCATTAGTAAGAATTGAAGATGATAAAGGCGTTCCTTTAAAAATCGAAGTAGATTTGCCTAACGGTAAGTGCTATGCACACGTATGGAAATTACAAGTCGGTAAAGTACCATTATATTTACTTGATACTAATATTGCAGAAAATACTAATCCAGAATATAGAGATATTTCTGACCAATTATATGGTGGCACTCGCGAAACTCGTATTCAGCAAGAAATAGTGCTTGGTATAGGTGGTATTAGAGCATTAAAAGCAATGAACATCGAACCAGATGTGGTTCATATTAATGAAGGACATGCAGCTTTCGCTCTTTTAGAAAGGACTTATAATATTATGCAAAAGCATAATGTAGATTTCGAAACTGCAAGCATAATTACAAAAATGTCATCAGTATTTACTACTCACACACCGGTTCCTGCCGGAAATGAATCTTTTAATATCTCACGAATGGATGCATATTTTGCAAATTATTACCCTAAATTAGGTATTAATAGAGATTATTTTATTAAGCTTGGGCAAATTGGCGATGTAGCTAATGATGAGCATTTCTCAATGACAGTGTTAGGATTAAAACTTACTGCATATCATAATGGAGTAAGCAAATTACACGGAGAAGTTTCTAGAAAAATGTGGAAAAATATTTGGCCTAATTTTTCTGAAAACGAAGTACCAATTGGTCATATTACAAATGGTATTCATACATCTACTTGGGTAGCAAGAGAATTTTCAGAATTATTTGATAATTATTTAACTCCAAGATGGCGTACAGAAACTGATAATAATGCAATTTGGGATAAAATGGATCTTATACCTAATGAAGAAATATGGCGTGAGAAGCAACGAAGAAGAATGAGATTAATTCTATTTGCAAGAGACTTTTTAAAGGAAAGACAAAGAGAATTTTTAGGTGTAGATGAAATTCGAAAGATAAATGAATATTTAGATCCTGATGCTTTAACTATTGGTTTTGCAAGGAGATTTGCTACATATAAAAGAGCTTTGTTATTGTTTAAAGATATGGAAAGGCTATCGCGAATAGTTAATAATCCAGAAAAACCAGTACAAATTATTATTGCTGGTAAAGCTCACCCTCATGATACTGCCGGAAAAGAAGTAATTCAAGCAATTATTCAAAATATTAGAAAATATAATTTAGAAAAAAGAATTATTTTTATCGAAGATTACGATATGGTAATTGCACGATATATGGTAAAAGGATGCGATGTATGGTTGAATAATCCTATTAGACCAATGGAAGCAAGCGGTACTAGCGGTATGAAAGCTGGATTAAATGGTACATTGAATTTCAGTATTTTAGATGGTTGGTGGGACGAAGGATATGATGGATCAAATGGATTCGCAATCGGAAATGGCGAGGAATATTCAAATTATGATGAACAAGAAGTTATCGAATCTGATGCTTTATATGATACTTTAGAAAATGTTGTAATAGCTACATATTATGATAGAGTAGGATTTAAGAAAATTCCAGATAAATGGACAACATTGATGAAAAATTCAATTAAGACAATTGCAGGGAATTTCTCTACAACAAGAATGATTAAAGATTATACAAATCAATTCTATGTGCCAGCACAAAATAACTTTACTAAACTATCGAGCGATGTAGCTAAAAGTGCAATAAACTTTAAGAATTGGCGAGAAAAAGTACAAAAAGAATGGGATAAAATTGAAATTTCAAATTACAAGATTCTTAATAATGGAGAATATTATTTAGGAAAAGAAATAAATATCTCAACAGATGTGAAGCTTGGTAACTTAACACCTGATGAAGTAATAGTGCAAGTAGTTTATGGTGATGTTGACCATAAAGATGAATTAATTAATACCTTTAGCACTAATCTTTCTTTTGTACAAAAAGACGGCGAAATATCTAAATATACAGGGTCATATAAATGCTCTGGAAATGGTATGCAAGGTTTTACAATACGAATATTACCTAAACACGAATTTATGATAAATACAAGTGATTTGAATTTAGCTACTTGGGCTAGATAATTTCGTAAGAAATTCAAATTGATAAATATAAAAAGCTACTTTTAATATGTTAAAAGTAGCTTTTATTTTGTAGAAATTAAATATTATAAAACAAGAGATGCTGCTCCAAGAATTGCAGCATTTCCTTGAGGAAGTCCTGAGAGTTCAATTTTTACTGAACTTTTAAATACATTTAATAGATTATTATAAAAGGAATTTCGAATTGGATTAAGTATTAAATCTTTGGCATTTGCTACACCCCCAAAAATAAATATATGCGATGGACTTGTAATCAAAGTAGCTTGAGCTAATTGATAGCCTAATATTTTGCCAGTAATATTAAATACTTCATTAGAAACTTTATCACCTTTAATTGCAGCATTGTAAATATCAATTGTTGATAAATTTTGAATTCCATGAAGCAATGAATCATTGTTTTTTTCTATTAATTCTTTTGCAGTTTCAATTATTCCATTTGCTGAACAATATGTTTCTAAACATCCTTTTCTACCGCAATTACATTGCCTCCCTTCAATAATTGCAGTTGTATGACCGATTTCTCCAGCATAACCGCTTGCTCCTAATAGAATTTTTTTATTTATCACTATCCCAGCACCTACTCCTGTACCAAGAGTAATTACAATAAAATTATCCAAATCTTTAGCATTACCGTACACCATTTCGCCTATTGCAGCAGCATTTGCATCATTTGAAAGCACAATAGGAGTATTGAAGTTATTTTTTAATAATTTTACGATATTAATATTATTATGCCAGGGTAAATTATGAGCATCTTCGATAAATCCTGTAAAGTGATTTGCCATAGGAGCTCCAATGCCAATCCCCTCGATTTTTTGTAGAGGTATAGTTTCGAAAAATTTTGAAATTTCATCTGACAATTTAATAATATATTTTTCAGAAGTTAAGTACTCAAAAGTATGGAATTTAGTTTTAAGTAGAATTTGTCCAGTTTCATCAACTAAACCAATTTCTGTGTTTGTACCTCCAATATCAATACCAATTGAATATTTCATATTTAAATTTTATTTTTAATTAGAAGATTTGCGTCACCATAGCTCAGAAAACGATAATTATTTTCTAATGCAAAATGATAAGATTTTTCCCATAATTCTTTACCAATAAATGCAGCTACAAGTAGAATTAATGTACTTTTAGGTTGATGAAAATTTGTAATCATCATATCTACAATTTTAAAGTCATAACCTGGTACGATTAACAACTTTGTTCTTACAGTAATTTCATTAATTTTATTATCATCTAAATACTTTAAAATTGCGTTAATAGAATTAATAGAGGATACTTTTTCTGTTGATTTATAAGGATAGAATTGGTCGAAAATATCAGTATCATAATTTAATACTAAAGAGGGCGATTCAATTAATTTATAACCAATCCAAAAAATGCTTTCGAGAATACGTGTGGAAGTAGTTCCTACAGCTAATATGTTGTTTTTGCTTTCGATTGCATTTTTAAGATTTAAAATATCAGATTTTTTTATGATAATTCTTTCGGAATGCATATCAAATTCTTCGAGATTATCTGTGTTAATTGGTTTAAAAGTACCAAGTCCAACATGAAGAGTTAGCTCAAAAATTCCAAAACCTTTATTATTTAATTTTTGCATTAACAAATCTGTGAAATGAAGTCCAGCTGTTGGAGCAGCTACAGACCCCTCTAAATTTGCATATATCGTTTGATAATTCATTTTATCTTCGATAATATTGTCTCTTCGAATGTAAGGGGGAAGAGGTACATTCCCAAATTGATTTAAAAATTCTCTAACTGATAAATTTATTTTAGACGGATCAAATTCTACAATTGCCTCATTTCCATTTTTTTGAGACACTGTAAATTCAATTATCTGTGAATTATAATTATAAAATAATTTATCTCCAGTTTTAATGTTTTTCCCTCCAATTATGCAATTCCAGATAACTTTACATTTTTGATCAAGTGCAGTAATATATTCTTTACTTGGTGAAATTGGTGAAGTTAGAAAAATCTCAGCTTTGCCGCCATTTACTTTATTTGTAAAGATTCTAGCAAAAATTACTTTACTTGAATTTATAAATAAAGATGTATTTTTCGGGATTAATTTATCTAAGTCTTTAAATATTTCAGTTTTAATAGAATTTTCAATTTTATTCACACATAACAGTTTGCATTCATCTCTGTTTTCCAATGGGAAAAAAGCGATTTTCTCGTTTGGTAAATTATAAGAATATTCTGCTAAATTAATTTTTGGGAACATTAAAATATGTTAGGATTTAATATATATAAAAATAAAAAGCGTTCTAAAATAATTAAAACGCTTTTAAATAAAAAATACTTATTTTTAATTTTTACTATTTATTAAAAATAGCTGCATCAATTTTTTTATTAACTTCTATTTTAGTAAAAGATTGAGTACCAGAAATTTCACCTATTTTTACTTCAACAGTTTTAGGGAATTTTACTCCTTCTACATTCATCCATTCTTTTACAATATAAATAGGTTTATTTTCGCCGATTTGAGCTAATTGTTGATTTAATTCAGAGTCAGTTGCTGATTCTAAGATATTAAAACCATAAGCAGCTTCTAAATTTGTAGCTGGATCGATATAATATAAAACTTCTATTAATTCAGACTGTTTTACTTTTAAAACTTGATATGATTTACCATCTAATGTATCAACTGTAACAATTGAATTTTCTGGAGTACAAATATTAGGTTGCAAAAGAGCATTTTTTTGGAAATACAATTGGTCTGGGAATTGTAGTACCATTAATTCAGCTTCTTTTGCATCAATATCTTGAGATTGTCCAGCAGATGACGCAAAAATGTCAGTACCATTACTTGCGAATTTCACTGTTTGTCCCATTTGACTTATTTCTAATGCGTACTTTGCTGGTAAATCAGCATTAAATTTCATAAGAATCAGAGTACCCATAATATTAAAATCTGATTCTGTTTGAATAGTTTTGATATTATCAATTGCTTTTCCACCGCGAGCAGCTTTATTTGCATTTATTATATCTTTATAATCAGTAGCATTTGCATTTGAAATAAAAGCAAACATTGCTATTGCAAGAATCATTTTAAATTTTTTCATCATTATCTTTCTTTTATATTTAATAATTATTTTATTCATTAAAAAAGTCAATTATATCGGTTGCTTCACGTTTAGATAGTCCTAAATCAAGAAGTGCCTTTTCTTTTAATTTTGATTTGTCAATAATATTCTTTAAAAATTCTAATTCAATTCTAGAGAATGATTTAGAATAAAGTCTAAAATCTTCAAATGCTTCAAATGATATTGGAACGATTTTTTTTATAATTTCAGCAATTGCTTCAGCATAGATTCTTATTTCAAATTGGGCATGTGAGTCTAATCTTAGCCTAAGGAAATGAAATAAATTATGTAAATCAATTTTCCAATACCATTCAGTATACGAAGATAATGGCAAATTGATACGAGCTAATTCTCTAGCAAGGTCTTCTTCAAGATAAAATTTATATTCATTGTAGGAATTTTTCTGCGATTGCTTCATTTTTTTTAAAACATTTTCAGCATGATGTAATTCCAAATTTTGTTCAGAACGACCTTGTTTATTATTTTTTGATTGATGTCTTAATTGAATTAAGTCAGGTACATAAAATTCATCTGTCATTTCTGAATATCTTCCAGAATATTCGTTTACATTGGCAGTTCTATGTCGAATCCATTGTCTTGCTACAAAAATTGGGAGTCTCACATGGAATTTAAATTCTACCATTTCGAAAGGTGAAGTATGACTATTGCGCATTAAATAACGAATTAAACCTCTATCTTCACGATATGATTTTGTACCGTTGCCATAGGATACTCTTGCAGCCTGTACTATAGCAGAGTCATCTCCCATAAAATCGACTAAGCGGACAAAACCTTTGTCTAAGCATTTTATGCTATTATTCGCTAATTCTTCTTTATTCACAATTTTAAGGGGTATAAATTATAATGAATGATTGTTGATTTCCATTTATAGAAATCACTTTTTATTTGCAAAATACAAATATAAGATTAAAATTTAATTAAATTATTAAAATATTTAAAATAAATACTCGATATAAATCAAATATTAATAAACTATTTCGTTATAATTATAAATAATTAATATATTAAAATAGAATGAAGACAGTTTTTATTACAGGTAGCGGAAGAAGATTAGGACGTGCTTTAGCAATAAAGTTCGCTGAAAAAGGCTGGGATATTGCTTTACATTATAATACATCAAAAGAAAGTGCAGAATCGACATATAATTTGATTAAAAAATTAGGTGTGAATGTCTCATTAGTCCAATTTGATTTATTAGATGCTAATCAGATAAAAAGAGGATTTGAAGAAACTTTTGCTTCTCATAAAAATATTTCTGTTTTAATTAATAATTCAGCTATTTACCCTAAAAGAGCTAGACTATATGATACAAGCGTTGAAGATTGGGATAGGGTAATAGATACAAATTTACGTTCTATATTCATCTCTTCAAAATTATTCGCTGAGAGGGCAAAGGAAAATTCTCGGATTATTAATATTGGTTGTCTTAGTAGCATAGAAGTATGGCGAAATAGAATCCCATATAATATAAGTAAAAGCGGAGTGCTTAAATTAACAGAAGTATTAGCAAGAGAATTAGCACCAAAAATAACTGTAAATGCAATTAATCCTGGTGCAATATATATTGAGGGCGAGCCTGCAATTAGTGAGTCGGAAGTGCAATTGGAGAAAATCCCAATGGGAAGATATGGGAAAATAGAGGATATTTTTGAAGTAGCTCATTTTTTCGCAACTTGTACTTCATATATTACAGGGCAGTATATAAACGTAGATGGCGGAAATCATTTAGTAAAATAATTTTTTAAAAATAAAATAAAAGGAACTAAAAATGAAAATGAAAGTAACATTTCCCGGAAACAAAAGAGTAGATGCAGAATTTAATGGTTTTACAGTGCAAACTGACCAACCAATCCCTTCTGGAGGAGATAATTCAGCACCTTCACCATTTGATTATTTTTTAAGCTCAATGGTTACTTGTGCTGGTATTTTTATTTTGGGATTTTGCAATAATCGCAATTTGCCGACAGATGAAATTTATTTAGAACAGGATATAGAATTTGACCCTATAAATCATAGATTAGCTAAAGTCAAAATTAATATTTTTATTCCGATAGATTTTCCTGAAAAATATAGAGGTGCATTAATAAATGCGGCTAATTTGTGCCTTGTAAAACGTACAATTCAAGATCCACCTGATTTTGAAATTGATACAGTTTTTATTGACTAGCATTTATTAAATTTCTGATATAATAAATAATTACTTCAAATAAATGATTAAGAATATTGAACTCTATATTCCAATTGAATATAGAGATGATCTTGTATTTATTAAAAAATCCATAGCACGTTCCGCTAAAATCAGCCTCGAGGAAATTTCAAATATAGAAATTGTAAAGAGGTCATTAGATTGTAGGAGCAAAGTACCTAAATATCTATTCAATATAAATATTTATTCAGGACAGGATAATTTAATTGAAGAAAATTATAATAATTATAAAGAATGTGATCCTAATAAAGTTGTGCATATAGTTGGTGCTGGACCTGCTGGTTATTTCGCAGCTTTAGAATTAATGAGAAATGGAATAAAACCTATAATATACGAACGAGGAAAAGATGTAAGAAATCGTCGCTTCGATTTAAAACAAATTATGCAAAAGGGATTGATTAATCCTAATTCAAATTACTGTTTTGGAGAAGGAGGTGCTGGCACATTTTCAGATGGGAAACTATATACGCGGTCTCTCAAAAGAGGTAATGTAAAGAAAATACTTAAAATATTTGTTGAAAATGGAGCAGATCCTGATATTTTAGTAGATTCACAAGCTCATATTGGTTCTGATAAATTACCAGATATAATTAGCGAAATTAGAAATACAATTTTAAAATTCGGAGGTGAGGTTCATTTTAATTCCAAATTAACAAATTTGACAATTAAAAATAGTATAATCACCGAAATTGAGATAAATAATGAACAAATAATAGAAATTAAAAATTTAATCCTTGCTACAGGGCATTCAGCTAAAGATATTTATTATTTATTAGATAAAAATAATGTCAAACTTGAAAGCAAGGATTTTGCAATTGGATTTAGAATTGAGCATTATCAAGAACATATAAATGAATTGCAATATGGGAAAAAATTTGCTAAAATATTACCGCCAGCTTCCTATAAATTTGTTAGCCAAGTAAATGATAAAGGAGTTTATTCATTTTGCATGTGTCCTGGTGGAATTATTGTGCCTTCATCTACATCACCAAAGGAATTAGTTGTAAATGGAATGTCTATGCATAGTAGAAATTCCAAATTTGCAAATTCTGGGTTTGTCTGCAGTGTAAATAATGCAGATTTAGTTGAATATACTCAATATAAGGAATTTGCAGGCTTGAAGTTTCAAGAGGATATAGAATCAAGTTTTTATTTTGACATATACGAAAATTTTATGAAAGCGCCGGCACAGCGTACAATTGATTTTGTTAATAATAAAGAATCTAATTCTTTAGAGAAAAGCTCATATATTCCCGGCTTAATTAATATAAGATTAGATACTTTATTTCCTAAATTAATAAGTGAGTCGTTGAGAGTCGGGTTAATCAATATTAATCAAAAGAAAAAAGGTTTTATTTGCAATGAGAGCAATGTAATTGGGTTAGAATCTCGTACTAGTTCTCCTTTAAGAATACCGCGAGAAAAGGAATTAATGCATCACATTCAAATTAAAAATTTATACCCTGTGGGAGAAGGAGCAGGTTATTCAGGTGGTATTGTATCATCAGCAATTGATGGTGAAAATGCCGCAAAAATAATTAATACAAAAATTAATAATCAATAAGAAAAAAATTATTTCAAAATTCCCATTTTAATATAGATTGGTTTAATTATATCTTTAATATTTGGATAGTCTTTGAAGTAAACAATTCCAGCAATTATACATATTATCCCACTAAAAATAATTGTAGGAGTTACTCCAAACATATCAGCTAACCAACCCGATAGCAAGCTACCTATTGGTGCTGTACCTAAAAAAGCAAGCGAATAATAGCTCATCACTCTACCGCGTTTGTCATCATCAACAAGGGTTTGTATTACAGTATTTCCTGATGCTGTCGTAAGCATTAAACTCATTCCAGTTAAAACCATTAATGCTATAGAAATAATAAAGTTATGCGATAATGCAAATAATATTAATCCGATTCCAAATATTGTAACAGTGGTATAAATCAATTTAGCTAATCCTAAAGCATTTTTCCGTGAAGCAAGGTAAATTGCAGCAATTAAAGCTCCAACCCCTGTAGCTGCCATAAGAATACCGAAAGTATTTGGACCACCTCCAAGTTCTTTTTTAGCCATCACAGGCATTAGTACTTGATATATCATCCCAAATAAATTAACAACAACTAAGAGCAAAATTATATTTCTAATTGGTCTAAAACCAAATGTATATTTCCACCCTTCTTTAAGATGTTGAGAAGTACTTTTATCACTTTTAATAGGAATATGAGGAGGAAATTTCATCATCATTATTGATATGATAACAAAAATAAAACTCAAAGCGTTTATAAGGAAACAAATACCTTCACCAGTAAGTGCTATTAATATTCCAGCTACTGAAGGACCTACTAACCTAGCACCATTAAATATTGTGGAATTTAAGGCAATAGCATTGCTTAAATCATCTTTATCATCGACTAATTCTGCAACCATTGATTGACGTACCGGGACGTCAAATGAATTTAAAATTCCGTGAATTATATTTAATACTATAATATGCCATACTTCTATGTTGCCTGTTAAATATAGAATCGCAAGGATTAATGCTTGAATCATTAAACCTACTTGCGTAATGATTAGGAGCTTTTGTTTATCAAATTTATCTGCTACTACACCGGCATAAGTCGATAAAATAAGGGTAGGGCTTTGCCCTAAGAAACCAATAAACCCAAGCATAAAAGCTGAATCAGTTATGGAATACACTAACCATGGAGTGGCAATTCTTTGTATCCAAGTACCAATTAAGGAAATTCCTTGACCGAAAAAGAATAATCGAAAGTTCCTATATTTTAGAGATCGAAATGTTTGTTTTAAACTTTTTTCAGTTTTAGTATAAATGTTTTTCAATTTATCAAAAGAACTTAAAAGTCTTTTTAAATAGTGAATTATAGCTTTATTAAAATAAGATGACGATTTTAAAATATAATTATTAGATAAAAGTATAATTATGAAATTTTACTATGTTTATCCATAAAATTTAATTAAAAAATAGTTGTAATTTAAAATATCTTTCTAAATTTGAAATATTTTAAATATTAACACAAATAAATATAATTATACATAACAATTAAATAAAGAAAAATTTGTATTTTTGAAATCTTATAAAATATACTTAAATATATGAAAAATATAGACTATAATATTGGAATAGATGTCGGATCTACAACAATTAAATTTGTAGTAACAGACTTTAATTTTAATGTAATATATAAAGAATATAGGCGACATTATGCTGATATTGAAAAATCAATTTACACTATAATTGAAGAAATCAAAAGTGAATTCACTGATGTTAGAGCCTCATTTTGTATCACTGGTTCAGCTGGTATGGGTATTTCAGAGAGATGTGGTATACCTTTTGTGCAGGAAGTAGTAGCTTCTTGTGATATTATTTCCCACAAATATCCTGATACTAAAGTACTTGTAGATATAGGTGGCGAAGATTCTAAAATGATATTTTTTAAGCAAGGTAATTCTACTCCTGATATAAGGATGAATGGTAGTTGTGCTGGTGGGACTGGTTCATTTATCGATCAAATTGCTTCTTTACTAAATATTGAGATATCTGATTTAAATGCTCTAGCTGAAAATGCTACAATGACTTATCCAATAGCATCTCGTTGTGGAGTTTTTTGTAAAACTGATATTCAAACTCTTCTCTCGCAAAATGTAAGTAAAAACGATATTGCAGCTTCTGTTTTTCATGCTGTATGTATTCAAATACTTACTTCTTTAGCACGCGGTCAAGATGTGTTACCGAAAGTAATGCTAAGTGGAGGTCCATTTTATTTTATTCCACAATTAAGAAAAGCATTTGCAAAAACATTGAATTTAAATGAAGATGATTTTATCTTGTCAGAAAATGCTGCAGTTTTTCCAGCATGGGGTGCAGCTCTCAATGCAAGACATAAAAATAAATCAATGACTTTATCGGAATTTAATGATTTAATTGAATCATCTAAAGTCAAGAAACAAAATTATAATTCTTCCCGATTGCAGCGATTATTTACTTCCGATCAACATTATAATAATTGGAAAGAAACTAAAAGACAATTTAATTTTCCAAGAAGAGATATTCTGACAAATTATCCTAAAGAATGTTTCATTGGCATTGATAGTGGCTCTACAACTACAAAATTAGTTGCTCTCGATAAAGAAGGCAAAATATTTTATCAATTTTATAGCAAAAACAAGGGAAATTCTTTACAAACAGTAATTGAAAGCCTTAAAGAATTGCATAATACTGCTATGTCAGAGGGAATTGATTTAAAGATATTGAATTCTTGCGTTACTGGGTACGGAGAAGACTTAATTAAAGCTGCTCTTTCGATAAATTTTGGGATGGTTGAGACAATTGCTCATTATACTGCTGCAAGTTTCTTTAATGAAAATGTGTCGTTTATTTTAGATATTGGTGGCCAAGATATGAAAGCTATTTTCATTGAAAATGGTTTTATCAAGAGATTGGAAATAAACGAAGCATGTTCTTCAGGTTGTGGTTCATTTATTGAGACTTTCGCTCATTCATTAAATTTCACTGCTCCAGAATTTTCTGACGTCGCAATAGAATCTGATAATCCTTGTGATTTAGGAACGCGTTGTACTGTATTTATGAACTCAAAAGTAAAACAATCTCTTCGCGAGGGTGCTTCTGTAAATGATATATCTGCAGGTTTAGGTTATGCCGTGATTAAAAATTGCTTAAATAAAGTATTAAAACTACGTGATTATTCCGAACTTGGTGATAATATTATGGTGCAAGGTGGTACTTTTAGAAATATTGCAGTAATTAGATCTTTAGAATTGGAAACTGGAAAATCTGTAATGATTACTGATTATCCAGAATTAATGGGTGCATTAGGTACTGCTTTATATTGCAAGAAACAATTTGAAATAGGGGATAGCCAAGAAAAATATTTATCTGAAATAATAAAGCCAACACAAACAACTGAAAAAAAAGTAACTTGTAAAGGATGTGAAAATACTTGTCAAGTAGTAGCTTATAAATTTGAAAATAACAATATTTATTATTCCGGTAATAAATGCGAAAAAGTATTTTATAGTAAAGGAAATAAAGTTAAAAAAGGTGTCAATTTCCATTCTGAAAAATATTCACTATTATTTGACAGAGGTGCTAATATTTCTAAGCCAAAAGCAAAGATAGGAATCCCAAGAGTATTAGGTTTTTACGAAAATTATCCATTTTGGCATGCATTATTTACTAATTTAGGGTATGAAATTGTTCTTTCCGATACTTCTACTATGAATTTATTTGAGCAAGGAATTGATACAATCATGTCTGATAATATTTGCTTTCCAGCAAAAATTACAAATGGTCATATCCTAAATCTAATTGATAAAAAAGTAGATAGAATTTTCTTACCTTTTATCGTGTTTGAGCAGCAAGATGATAAAAAAACTCCTAATAGCTATAATTGCCCGATAGTAACAGGTTATTCTGAAGTTATTAGCAGTGCTATATCGCCAGAAAAGAAATTTAATATACCTTTGGATTCTCCAGGTATTACTTTTAAAGATGAAAAATTATTAAAGAAAAATTGCATTTCTTACTTCAGAACTATTGAACCAAATATTTCAAATTCATCATTTAATTTGGCATTTCAAGAAGCAATTAAAGCTCAAAAATCTTATGAAAGAATACTTACAGCAAGGTGTAATGAACTATTAAGAAAGGCAGAAAAAGAAGAAAGATTAATTATATTACTTTCTGGAAGACCTTATCATATTGATCCATTTATTCAACACAAAATATCTGATATTTTCGCTGATTTTGGTGTTGATATTATTTCTGAGGATTTGCTCAGAGATTCTAATTCAATTACAGATGAAGCTGAAACTATTATGCAATGGGCTTATACTAATAGAATACTGAAATCAGCTCTATATGTAGCTAAATCATCTAAAAATATTCAATATGTTGAATTGACTTCATTCGGTTGCGGTCCAGATGCTTTTATTCTTGATGAAGTAAATGATATATTAAAAAGATATGGTAAATATCCTACAATTTTAAAAATTGATGATATTAATAATACTTCTTCGACTCGGCTTAGAATTAGATCTTTGATAGAAAGTCTAAAACATAAAAATGGACTTAGGACTGCTAATGATAGGAAATTTGAAACTACTCCTGCATTTAAGAAAGAAGATATTAATCGGAAAATAATTGTTCCTTGGTTTGGAGATTTCTATTCTCCGATTATACCAACTTTGCTTGGATTACTCGGATATAATATAGAGAATCTACCTCCAAGTGACCAGAAGTCTGCTGATATTGGACTTAAGTATTCTAATAATGAAATTTGTTATCCAGCTACTTTGGTGATAGGTGATTTAATTAAAGCATTGAATTCCGGGAAATATAATCCTGATGAAATTGCTGTAGGAATCACTCAAACAGGGGGACAATGTAGAGCTACTAACTATACTGCTTTAATTAAAAAAGCTTTGATAGCTGCTAATTTTAAAAATACTCCTGTAGTTGTAGTTGGCTTAGGTAGTACAGTCTTAAACGAGCAACCGGGATTCAAAGTATCGATAAAGAAAATATATAAACTATTAATTGCATCTGTAATTTACTTAGACGTACTGTCTCAGATGTATTATTCTACTGCTCCTAGAGAAAAAATTAAAGGTTCTGCATTAGCTTTGCGTAATAAATATATCGATCTATGTAATGATGCATTAAGAAATCAAGACCACGAAATATTTTATCAACTAATTAGAGAAGCATCAAAGGAATTTGCTTCTATTAATAACAGAAAAAATATACCAATAGTAGGAATTGTTGGTGAGATTTATGTAAAATATAATAATTTTGGACATAAAAATGTTATTAATTGGTTGGTTGAAAATGGAGTAGAACCTGTAGTACCAGCATTGACTAATTTCTTTACTGATGGATTTGCTAATACTGATATTCGCGTAAGGGATAATATAACAAGCAGAAAAATGCCTAAATTTATTTCTAATTTTGTTGAAAATTATATAAATAAAGTAATAGCAAAGATGGAAAATGAAATTAAAGATTATCCATTTTTCCGCTCAATCGGCAATTCAAGAGAAGAATCTTTAATGGCTGAAGAAGTTATAAATCTTAACTCACAGTTTGGCGAGGGGTGGAGAATCCCAGCAGAAATAATTCATTTTGCTAAAAATGGAATCAATAATGTAATAAGTTTGCAACCATTTGGTTGTATTGCTAATCATATTGTTTCTAAAGGAATTGAAAAGAAGATGAGAGAATTATATCCTTCTCTTAATTTATTATCCTTAGATTTTGATAGCGGAATGAGCGAAGTAAATATTTATAATAGACTTCATTTCATTGTTAAGAATGCAAAAACAGATGTAGAGATAAATGAACTAGCTACAGTTTAAGATTTTTAATGATAAAATAAATTAATAATTATTTACAATAAGTTATTTAATTTTACGAATTATAACTTTATAAAGAAGTTAAATTACATATAAATATTTATTGGGTATAATTATTATGGAAGAATTAAAAAGATTTCAAGCAAGCGAAGAAGCTAAAGGTAAAGCAAAACAATTAAGACTCTTTGCTTTAATCTCATTTCTACTTGCTATGGCAGGGGAAGTATTCGCTATTTTAAAGCTAATTCACGACGATACACTCGTGTGGCTAATTGTAGTAATCGTAGTTATTCTTGCTTTGGCACTTTTAGGCTCATATTTGTGGAAAAAGTCTAATCGTTTAGATCCAGCATCAGAAGCAGACAAAACTCGTTTCTTTATTCAAAATCAATTAGGTGCTATTCTTAGTGTATTGGCATTTTTGCCTCTCGTAATATTTATTTTCTCAAATAAAGAAATAAATAGCAAAACAAAAGGAATCGCAGGAGGTATTGTTGCTGTGGCATTATTAGTAGCTGGAATTTATGGAGTAGATTTTAATCCACCATCTATTGAAAAATATTCTAAAGAAATTAATGCCCAAACAGACTCACTAAAAACGATTAATAATGGGACTGATTATGTCTACTGGACTAAAGAAGGGAATAAATATCATATTTATAAAGATTGTTATCATATTAAGAATAGAGAAGTGATAAATGATGGTACAGTAAAAAAAGCATGGGAAGCTAAGGGTATTTCGGAATTATGCCTTACATGCAAATCGCGAGTAATGAAAGAAAATAATATAATTGATGTAATAAAAGATAATATTGAAAGTAGCGCTAAATCAATAAATAAAAACAATTAGATATTAAAATTGAAATAATAAAAAAGATGAGTCCAACTATGAACTCATCTTTTTTTTATTGAAAATAATTAAAAAAATTACTTTAAGAAAACTTGATTTAAGTGAGTCATTTCAAGTAATTTCATTATTTTGTTGGGAATATTAACAAATTTAATTTTTTTATCAATTTTTTTTGCAGATGTATATGCTGCCACAAGCATACCTAAACCTGAGGAATTCATTACCTCTACATTATCTAAATCGAGAATTAAAAGATTAATTTTGTCATCATTCAAGTGCTTATGTACTAATGATGAAAATTCCATAGCTTCACTTCCACCGAGTACTTTCTCCGGTAGAGCGATATTAACTTTAGTTCCATCAATTTCAATTTTATATTTGTTTTTTTCCATATTATTCACTTAAATTATTTTCTTTTAAGGGCTAATTCATGTGCTCTATCTTTACGAAGTTTTTTATCAACTACGTAAATTACATAAGAGCTAGAAATATAAATTGATGAGTACGTACCAACGATAACGCCTACCAACATTGTAAATGCGAAATTCTGAAGTACAGGACCTGCAGTGAAAACCATAATAGTTAAAACTAAAATAACGGAAAGACCTGTATTTACAGTTCTACTTAAAGTTTCATTTAAGCTCAGATTTATTATTTTCTTAATTTCTAATCCTTTATGAATCTCGTTATTTTCTCGAATTCTATCAAAAATTACCACTGTATCATTAATTGAATAACCAATTACAGTTAAAATTGCTGCGAGCATAGTTTGGTCAAATTGAACGTTTAGCACACCTATTTGTCCCATAAAAAGAACAAAACCTACAGTGAATAGTACGTCATGGACTAATCCAATAATAGCTCCTAAGCCATATACGAACTCAAATCTAAAAGCAATATATAATGTAATTGCAATTATTGAGAGTAAAACTGCGATAATTGCTGAATTTCTCATTTCCTTACCGACTTTAGGACCTATTGAATTTTCTCCTAATTTAGTTACATTTTCACCGGGGTAGGATTTTTGTAAAACACTCATAATTTGAGTAGAAATTTTACTATCATTAGTATTATTTTCTTTTACTCTTATTAAATATTGATTATTTTTTCCGAATGTTTTTATCTCAGCATCTCCAATCCCACCTTTCTCAATATTAGATCTTATATCATCTATTTGAACAGGTTGATTAAATGCTACTTGTATTTCAGTACCACCAACGAAATCAATACCGAAATTAATTTCAGAAAAAAGTATTAATAATATACCTATTCCTAATGATATACAAGATAATACGAAAAAGAAGAATCTTGATTTAATAAAATCTATATTTGTTTCTTTAAAAAATTGCATTGTATTCCTTTCTTTTTATTATTTTACATTAGAAGTAGCAACTTCTTCTTTAGGTTGACCAAAATTAAAGTAATTAGAACCTGGTTTTATAAATAATCTCACAAGAGCTTTTGAAAGTATTGTTGCAGTAAATAGCGTTGCAAGAATACCCATCATAAGAGTCATTGCGAAACCTTGAATAGGACCAGTACCAAAGAAATACAATATTACACCAGTGATAAATGTAGTTAAATTTGAGTCAATTATTGCAGTAAGCGCCTTGCTAAATCCTTCATCTACTGCTGATTGAAGGTTGCGACCTTTGTGAAGTTCTTCACGAATACGTTCGAAAATTAGTACGTTAGAATCGACCGCCATACCTATAGTTAGGATAATTCCGGCTATACCAGGTAATGTTAATGTACCATCGAAAGCAGCCATAAATCCGAGTAATAAACCTAAATTAACGAATAATGCAATATCCGCTACAACTCCACCCATTGCATAGTATATTATCATAAATAATATTACAACAAAGAAAGAAATTATACTTGATTTTAAGCCCGAATTAATAGAATCTTCACCTAAAGACGGACCAACTACTCTTACTTCGGCAGCTTGTACAGGGGCTTTTAATGCACCAGATTTTAAAACTATTTTTAATAATTTTGCTTCATCTGCATTTTCCATACCTGTGATTTCTGAGCTTCCACCTGTAATTTTGGATTGTACTACAGGTGCAGTATATACTTGGTCATCTAAAATTACAGCAATTCGGTTCCCAATGTTAGCACCAGTAATTTTTGACCATCTTTCAGCACCATCACTATTCATTACCATGTTTACTACAGGTTGGTTGTTAGTTTGGTTGTATGTTGCTATTGCATCGGTAATAACTTCTCCTGTTAATTTTGGTTGGAAGTCTTTACATGCATAGAAATTGTAATAATTTACATCTTTTCCATTATTATCTTTTAGAACCATTGGCTTAGCATCGAAAAACAAATTGCTTCCTTCTGGTAAAAGGTTTTTAATCTCAGGTCTTTTCATTAGAACAAGGATTTTTTTCATATTATCTTCGCTTGCCATAAAATGATATGTACCTTCAGGGAATATATCTCTTGAATAATCAATTTCTTGAGCTTGAGATTTATTGTCTTGTGAATATCTTGAAGAGAACATTATAGTGAAAGGATGGTCTTTCATATATTTCTTTGCTGCTTCTTCATTTGATAAATTTGCATAAGGATTAGCAGTATCAGCAGTTTTGTTTTCTGTTAGTTTTGCAGAATCAATTTTTGTATTATTTGATGCATCAGACTTTGAATTAGCTTTTTTGTCGCCAATTGCTTTTGATGCTACATTAGCTGTATCTTTTTGAACATTGCTTGAATCAACTTTTGATAATTCATTATCGATAAAATCTTTGCCTCCAGAGGCTAAAAATTGGTCAATTTTAAAAAATGATTTTACTAATGCTTGGTCGTTATTTACACTTTTAAACTCTAAACGAGCAGTAGTTTTTACAAGGCTAAGCATTTGATTTTCATCTTGCACACCCGGTAATTCTAAAACCACTCTTCTTGAGCCTTGCTTTTGAATAGTAGGTTCGCTAATACCATATTTATCAACACGGTTACGAATTACTTCGATAGCTTGGTCAATAGCTTCAGCTTCATTTTCTCTTAACTTATCTTGAATTTGTTCTTCAGCTTTAGCTAAATCGTCTGAAGTATTGAAATCGAAATAATCAGACAAATATTTTTTCTTAGGTCTAGCTATTTCATCGAAATTTTTTAGGAAAATGTCGATGGTATTAGCATCGCTCATTTCTGTTTGTTGTTTTGTTTTCTCAATGACTTGAGCAAATATTTCATCTTTGCTTTCTTCATTAGCAGACTCTTCGACAAGTTTTAGTACGTCAGCTTCAAGAGTAACATACATACCCCCACGAAGGTCTAATCCTAATTTTAGTCTGCCTTTTTTAGCACTTTCGAGATCTTCCCCATGAAGTTTATAGAAATTGTCCATTATCTTCATAGAATCGGCAGAATTTGAGGAAGCTCTTTGGAAATATTCTTTTTCTACTTTTTCGAGTTGAGTAGCTCGATAAGTAGGATATAATAATACCGCAGAAAGAATTATCGGTAAGATTACAATCAAAATATTACTAATTGATCTTTTCTTCAATTAAGTCTCCGTTAATTATGTGAATTAATATTATTTATTTTTAAATTTATGAATTGTAAAAAAATAGATTACAAAAATAGTGAAAAATATGGATATAATTTGATAATATCAAAAATTGATAATGTTTTTTGTTTAAATTACAAATTATAAAAGGAAGTATTTTTTGGAATTAGTAATAAATATATTCGTAAATATATGTATTAATTGTTTTGAGGTTAGGATTGTTTTCTATTTCTTTATAGATTTTGCCAAATTTATTATATGAAGTAGAGATTATGGTTTTAATTTTACCAAAATAATCAAATGAGAATCGGTCAATAGTAGAATTGTTATAATTGTATGATAAGCTATCGGATCTAATTATGGAGCCGGTTATACAATCTTTTTCAATTGAAGAATTTAATGAGCCAGAAGCATTATAAGCGTATTCAATGATTTTGATATTTTCTTTCTGATTAGATTCAACAGTAGTGGATATCAAATTACCTTTTACATCATATTTGTAATAATATGTAGAAACAGTATCACCATTTATTTTTAATTGAGTTTTATAAATGATTTGACCGCTTGAATTAATAGAAGTTAAAATTTGCGTAATTACATTATCTTCGTTATAGCTTAAATATTCAATTGTTTCAATAATATCATATTTAGTATATTTGAAATGATGAATTTTCTTAGAATTGCCTGTGGAATCAAATTCAATAATTTTAATTAAATTTAACATTCTGCGTATTATATTCGGTTCTTTTCGA
>CALLXS010000118.1 GCA_937875295.1 uncultured bacterium
TCCCAGAAATTGGTACAATCACCGTTTGCTGTCCCCGGTGGATATAAGTAACAGAATATTTTGCAACATTCAGGATAGTTCATAGGACTTCCATTTGCACCACCTATGCGAACATACACTATATCAATAAATATCCTTTTCTCTGGGCAGTAACATTCCTTATAGTAAATAAGATACATAAAGAGGGCAATTGTAGCCCGGAAAATACAAAGTCATATTTTTAGTAATAGGTTGGGTACAATTTGAATCACAATTTGAAAAGTCGTCGTAGCAAGGCAGGAACTCCTCCCTCTGAATTGAGTATGCATTTAAGCTCATTAATAAAAATAATATTAAAGAGGTTAAAATAGTAAATTGAATTTTTTTGCTCATGGCGTCCTCACATTTTTTGTTAAAAAATTATTTAAAAAAATACGTTATTTCAAAATAACAATTCAAATTTAACACATTTTTCTCTAATTTCAAAATTTTTTTTAAATTTATTACATTTTTTTTCAAAAGTAAGCATTTTTTCCTTTGTATTATATTCTTATTGAATATTTAAATTAGTTCACATATTAAGGTATAACTGTATATTCCGCCATATTTTTCATCTATTTTTTTGATTATTTTCCGTATTACAAAAAAAGGCAAAATATTTTAAAAACGAAATTTTGTTATAAAAAAAGACCCATTTATTTCGCAATGGGTCAATTAATATTTAATATTTAAAAATTATGTTTTATAACATATTAATTTGCTTTAAGCAATTTTTAATTCTGGTAAGTGCAATATTTGGATCATTATCAATTCCCATAGAGAATCTAACTAAGCCGGGAGTCATACCCATTTCTTTTTGTACATCTTCAGGAATTTCAGAGGAAGTAGAGCTACCCGGAGAGCTAAATAATGTTTTTACATATCCCAAGCTCACTGCAAATAGACCTACTTTAGCATCTTGCATTAGCATCATTAATTTATTTGCGTTTTCTTTTGTTTTGCAATCAATAGTAAGCACACCACTATATCCAAATTCTTTGTTCATCATAGAAGTAATTAAATCATGCTGGCTGTGCGATTTTAATCCTGGATAAAAAACTTTAATTCCAGCTTTTTCTAAATTCTCTGCTATAAACATTGCGTTGTGGCTATGTTGTTTCATTCTAATATGTAGTGTGCGAGTATTCTTAAATATTGAAGCTGCTCTTAATGGGTCCATAGTTGGTCCAAGAAGCATGGCAGCACCATCAATTACACTTCTCATAGAAGATACAAATTCTTTTGTACCACATACTGCTCCAGCTACACAATCATTTAATCCATTTACAAATTTAGTTAATGAATAAACTACCACGTGCGCTCCCAATTTATAAGGGCTTACAACTAATGGGCTGAATGTATTATCAACTACTAATTTTATATTATGTTCGTCGCAAATTGCTCTTAATGTTTTTAAATCAGCAATTTCTAATAATGGATTGCTAATTGTTTCAGTATAAATTACTTTAGTATTTTTTGTAATTTTAGATTTCACCATCTCAAGATCAGTAATATCAACAAAATGAGTGTTTATACCTAATCGAGGGAAGAAGTTTTTCATTAGTGCGTAAGAACCACCATAGATAGTTCTGCTTGATATTATTTCATCGCCATTTTGACATAGTTGCAATAGAGTCGTGCTAATTGCTCCTAATCCTGAAGCCATTACTTGAGCATCTTCAGTTCCTTCCATAGTTTTTAATTGGTCTGCAAGGAATTTATTCATTGGGTTTAGGTGTCTTGAATATAAAAAGCAACCTTCTACTTCTTCTTCAAAGCATTGTTGCATTTTCTCAGTAGTCATAAAAGTAAAAGTAGCTGAATCAGTAATAGAAGGGTTCACGCCACCAAATTCACCAAAAATTTGATAATCTTGCATTTCATTTGCAGGGAAAAAATCCATTATTCTTATCTCCAATATCTAAGTTAATTAATATTTATTTATGTTATTTAATATATGCTTTATATATGCTTTTATTATTTTTTCTCACCATTTTGTATCGGCTCATCAATTGATTCAGGTTTTTTAGGTTCGAGGAATTCAGGAACTTTTCTGCCTGTTTTTAAGTACATATTTTTTATTTCTGCTTTTCTATCTAAGTCGATTTGATTAAGGACAGCATCTACTTCATTTTGAATTTTCATTCCAACGATTTCCGCTTTCCTAAAAGTAGAAGAGAAAAAATATTTGTGCAATACTTTTAGATCGTTTAAAGAAAAATATCGAGAGTAAATATTTACCAAACTATCTAAATAAGCTGAGTTATTAGATGTATTTCTAATAGAATCAGAAAATGATTTGTCTATATTTGGATCATACATCACCAGCCTAGTAGTAATATTATTAGTTACCATATCGTAACCTTCGTAAAAACCTAGTACTTGCATTAAGTCTAAAGTCATTTTTCTATATTCCTTTGTAATTTTAGCAGGAATTAGATCATCTTTTGAATTATTTTCTTTTTCTGAAGTTGCAAAAGCAAAATTACAACTTATTATTGTTATAATAACAATTAATATTATTTTATTTATTTTCATAATGTTAGCTCCACTTTTTAAAAAATTTATATATTTTAATTTGTAGTTTATTATTTTTTTAATTAAAAGTATATCATAAAAAACATTTCAGACTTCAAAAATCTAATTTTTTTCTCAATTAATCAATAAATATTTATTTTTTCTTAATTAGTCTTGCAGAAAAAGCACCGTCGATACCGTGAATATGCGGAAATGTCTGAATCATATTATTTTTGCACACTGCTTCCGGTACGTATTTTTTCGCATCGTCTAATTTAAAATTTTCAAAATTATTTAAGAACCAATTAATATTTTCTTCATTTTCTTCTGGCTCAATAGTGCATGTAGAATATATCAAAGCTCCACCTTCTTTTACAAGATAAGAAGCATTTTTTAGAATATTCTTTTGCGTTTCTGCTAATTTATAAATATCTTCTCTTTCTCTTTTCCATTTAATATCGGGTTTTTTCGAAATTGTACCTAATCCGGAGCAAGGCATATCGCACAAAACTACATCAAATAATTCATCATTTTGGTATTCTAAGGCATCTCCAAGCTGTGCATTGATTGATTTATAACCTAATCTTTTAATACCTTGATTAATTATATTAATTTTAGTTTCATATTTATCTAATGCTATAATCTCTCCTTCATCATTCATAAGCTCAGCAATATAATAGCTCTTTCCACCGGGAGAAGCACACATATCAAGAATTCTTTGTCCGGCTTTTGCATTCGTAAGATGTGCTGCTAACGTGGCACTTGAGTCTTGTATAGTAATTTTCCCTTCTTTAAAGATATCTAAAGCAGGAATTTTTACTTTGTTATTCATTATTGTAATTGAATTTTTGTTATAAGCATCATTTTTAAATTCAATATCTTCTTCGTAGCAATAATTAATTAGTTCTTCTAATGATGATTTAAGAGAATTTACTCTAATTGTAGAGAATGGTCTCTGATTATTTATTTCCATAAGCTTTTCAGCTTCTTCTACGCCAAATCTTTTCACCCATCTCCGCACTAACCACCTTGGATGCGATAGCATTACTGTAAAGTAATAAATTGGGTCATCATCTTTCTCTGGATATCTAATATTATCAATGTTTCGTGAAATATTTCTCAAAACGGCATTTACAATTCCGGCTATTCTATCGCCTTGAATTTTCTTTACTAATTCTACAGCTTCATTTATTATTACAGGTACTGGTATTCTATCAAGGAATAACATTTGATATAAAGCTACTCTAAGAGAATTTTTAACTAAATTCAAGCACTTCATATAATCACCATTATAGAAACCATTTAGAATAAAATCAAGTTTCCCTTTCCAGCGAATCACTCCATATAGAATTTCAGTTAATAATGATTTATCTAATTGATTTAAATTACCGGTTCGAAATTCATAATCGAGCAATTTATCTAAATATGCATCACTTCTCTCGAAGCGACTCAATATTTTTACTGCTATACCTCTTGCACCAGTAAAAAATTCATCTGTTAAAATGTTATTATTATGTTGATTTGAATTATTCTGCGATTTTTTTGTATTCGAATTATCTATTGAATTTTCATTCTTTGACATATTATTTTCGGTGGGTGACATTTTTAACATTATTTATATATTTCAACATATTATTTAATTAGATAATACTTTTTTAATTATTATACGTATTTTCTACTTTAATTATTGCAATAATAATTTACATTATTTATAATTTTATGACTTTTATTCGTCAATTTAATAGTATTTATAATTGTCTTTTAAAATTTTACTATGAAAAATATTAAATATTTTATATATCTTGTTATATTCTCATTCTTATTGTCTAATAGCTATTCATTTGCACAATTTGGCAAGAATAAAGTACAATATCGTAAGTTTGATATTAGGTATATTTCGACAAAAAATTTTGATATTTATTATGATGAGGGTTCTAAATATTTAGCTGAATTTACTGCTGTCGAAGCAGAAAAAGCTGTAATTAAAATCCAAAATTTAATAAACTTTAAAATTAATAAGCGAATTCCAATAATTATATTCGACAACCAAAATGAATTTCAGCAAAATAACGTGACCAATCAATATATGACTCAAGGGATACAGGGTTTTACTGAAATTTTTAAAAATAGAGTTGTTCTGCCTTTCTTCGGTGAATATTCACAATTTCGCCATGTAATTCATCATGAACTTGTGCATGCAGTTTTAAATCAATATTTATATGGTGGTACATTTTCTACTGCAGTACAAACTGGGAATCAAATTCAATTCCCATTATATATGAATGAAGGATTAGCCGAATATTCGAGCTTATCCGGACAAGATATTCAAAACGATATGTTTATTAGAGATTTAGCAATTAGCGAGAATTTGGGTGGATTAGAGCGAATGAATGGGTATTTAGCATATCGAGGCGGTCAAACTTTTTATTGGTATGTAGCTACTAACTATGGAGAAGATAAAATTGCAAAACTGATTCATCTTATATCAATGAAAGTACCTTTAGATGATGCTTTTCGTTCTTTATTTAAAATGAGTTATAGCGATTTTTCAGAAAAATGGCAAAAAGATTTAAAAAGATTTTATTTCCCTGATGTTGAAAAATTCAAAGATGCAGAGGATTTCTCTATTAGAATCACAGACCACGAGAAAATTCATAATTTTATGAATTCATCTCCTGCAGTTTCTCCAGATGGTTCTAAATTAGTTTATATTGCCGACGATGGTAAATCATATAATGTATATTTGCTTGATTTAGATAAAAAAGATAGTAAACCAAAGAAAATTATTGGTAGCGATAGAGCAAGAGATTTTGAAGAATTAAATCTCTCCACACCAAGTATTTCTTTTTCTCCAAACGGAAAGCAAATAGCTTTATCAGCTAAGTATGGAGGTCAAGATGCAATTTATATCTATGATTTAGATAAAAATGATTTTGAAGTCTTAAAATTAAATTTAAATTCCATTTCATCAGTTCAATGGTCTTTCGATGGAGAAAAATTAGGCTTCATTGCTGCAGAAAAACCTTTTAGCGATTTATATGTTTATTACCTTAAAACAAAGCAATTAGATAAAATCACCAATGATGCTTTTTATGAAAAATCTCCTCACTGGTCTCCTGACTCTAAAACAATATATTTTATATCAGATAGAGGCGATTTTTTGCAAAATACAAGCGATATAAATATTTGGGAAGTTGATTATTATAAATCTGAAATTTATAGTATTGATATTTCCACTAAAGAAATTAATAAAATTTCTAATATAAATGATGGTACTATATCATCAATTGCTATTTCGAGCGATAATAAAAATATTCTTTTTGTTTCAGACAAAAATGGAATTGGCAATATTTATTCACTTAATTTAATTTCAAATCAAATCCGTCCTCATTCAAATTCTATCACAGGTATCACTCAATTATCGATGACAAAAGATAATTCCAAATTATTCTATTCCTCAATTAACAATGCAGGATATGACATTTTTATGATTAAATATCCATTAGAAGTTAATATTTCTGGCGATACTATTCCTCTTACAAAATTTAAAGCAGGAATTAATTTCAAAAATAATGGAATTAAAAATATAGATACTTTTATTGTTTCCGAAAAACCAATTTCCCCTACTTATGGAAATTTCGCCGTAACTATGGATAACCCTGCTTTCATTAACAAAAATACAGATGCTGTAAGCAATAGTCAATCATTCGTGAAAGATTATAAAAACGAGGGTATTCATCAAGAAAAAAAATATCAAGTGGACTTTTCCCTCGATGGTATAATTGCTAATCCAGCAGGTTCATCATATTATGGCTCTTCCGTAAGTGGTCAATTTCAAGCAAGTGATGTTTTGGGTGATCATTTGATTTTTGGAAATATTAACTTATATGGAAATTTAAAAAATAGCAATATCTTAATTAGTTATTCATATTTACCGGAAATTATTGATTATAATGTGTCCGGTTTTCATAACTCCTTGCTATTCTATCGAAGCGATTGGAATTTATACCGCTTTAGAAATTATGGTGGGACTTTAATGGCTCAGTTAGCTTTAAATAAATTCAATAGAATCGAAGCAGGAGTAACTGTAGCAAATTCTTCTATGGAATTAATTGATATTTATAATGAAGGAACTGGGAGCAATCAAAGTAAATTTTTGATTATTCCACAAGTGCGTTATGTTTATGATGATGTACTTTATGGTTGGTTTGCTCCTAGTGATGGATTAAGATTTTTCGTAAGTGGAAAGGCATCTCCAAAGCTTGGGAGAGATAATTATAGCTACACTATGCTTGATGCAGATTTTAGATATTATTTTACTATGTTTAATTATTTGACATTCGCTGCACGAGGTGTAGCAGGAGCAAATTTTGGCTCTGGATCGGCAAATTATTTCTTAGGTGGCACAGATAATTGGCTCTTTGGTAACCGTTATAATTCTTATATTCCTTTAGATAAGCCGGAAGATTTTATTTTTATGCAATTTATTACTCCTATGCGCGGATGGAGTTATGGAGAAGTATCAGGGTCTAGATTTTTCGCAGGCAATTTTGAATTACGTTTTCCACTATTTCAAGCTCTTACAGCTGGACCAATCCCTATTCTAATGCAAGGTGTGATGGGTAATCTCTTCTTTGATATTGGTGGAGCTTGGTCTGGTGATTGGACTTCATTCAAATCAATGCAATTGGATTATGAGGGAAATAGTGTCCCTAAGGATTTGAGAATGAGTGCTGGAGTAGGTGCTAGAGCTTATTTACTAGGATTGCCAATTAAACTCGATGTCGCTTGGACTAATTTAGGTATGAAATGGTCTCAACCGATATATTTAATTTCACTAGGATTTGATTTCTAGCCAAAATTAATCAAATAAATTATTTAAACTCTTAATTGAATTAATTTTGATTAAGATATTTTTTCAAGAATTTCGTAATGACTGAATTTTATAGGAATTTCTTCTTCCACTGGGGCCTTACCTTCAAATTTAGCAAGCATGAATTCAGAAATGATTACATCACTTACCGCTACACGCTCACTTTTACCTGTCTGATCATCTGTAAGTTTAGTAATAATCTTTATATTAGGCATAATGCTAGTATTATAACTATCACCTACTAAATCAAGTACTGTACTATCAATTTTTTGTAAGGTCATTGTACCCTCACCTGTCCAACCTGTAAACCTATTATAAGTAGCACTATCACCGCAAAAATTCAGTTCTTCAAAATTACCAGTGACCTTCAATTCAATACTTTTTAATTGAGATAGCAGTTTACCGTTAACCCATACATAACCTTTATCGCCATGTAATACTCTGTTTACATCAATCGCCATCTATTACACCCCCTTAAAACAAAGAAATATTAAATTTCAGATTTTCGATTGTACCGTTAATTTTTATATCTCCCGCCAAGAATACACTTCTTTTGAAAGCGTTATT
>CALLXS010000119.1 GCA_937875295.1 uncultured bacterium
CTATTTTTTGAACTTTTTTAATCTCTGCTTCATTTAAACAAAAATCTATAAAATATATTTCTTTATTTTTCAAATCAGAGATTTTTATCTTCTTATCTTTTAAGACATCTTCCCCGGTCACACTATAAGAAAGTGCAATATATTCTGCTCTATTTTTAAATTTCTTCCAGGCTGTATAAGCGGACCCAAACCCATCTAAACATTTTTCGTGATAAAAGACTATTATATTTTTAGATGTATTTTTAGAAATTGCGAAAAGCAAACCAAAAAGAAAAATTGCAGTAAGCGCTGCCGCTGATGAACACGTTCTTAGCTCTATTAAAGAAGCATTAGAAGAGAATATTGTAGAGCCTATTTTAATTGGTGATAGTAAAAAAATTAAAGAAATTGCTGATAGTATTGAATTTAACCTAAATGGTATTGAAATTATAGAAGAACCAAATGCTGCTATATCATGCAAAACTGCTGTAAAAATCGTTCGCGAAGGAAAAGCTCAAGTAATCATGAAAGGTTTAGTCAGCACAGCTGATTTCCTAAGAGCAATTTTAAATAAAGAAGAAGGTCTAAGGAAAGGTGATATGCTAAGCCATGTAGGCTTTTTTGACCCAAAAGCTTATCATAAAGTATTAATGATCACAGATGCTGCTCAAAATATTGAGCCAACACTCCCCGAAAAAATTACTATTCTAAATAACGCCGTTGATGTTTATGCTAAAATTGGTTATCCTAATCCAAAAGTAGCGCTTTTAGCAGCTGTGGAAGTAGTTAATCCAAAAATGCCATCTACTCTTGACTCTGCTGCAATAGTCCAAATGAATCGTCGCAATCAAATTAAAGGATGTATAATTGATGGTCCTTTAGCTTTTGATAATGCTATTAGCAAAGAAGCATCTGAGCATAAGGGCATTGTAAGCGATGTAGCAGGAGATGCAGATTTATTATTCGTACCTAATATTGAAGTAGGTAATGTATTGTATAAATCCTTTACATATTTCGGTGGTGCAAATGTAGCTGCAATGATCTTAGGAGCTAAAGTACCAATAGTGCTAACTTCAAGAGCTGATTCTAATAGAAGTAAATTACTTTCTATTGCCTTAGCTGCTTCTTATTAATATAAAATTGATAAATATTTTAATAATTAAAAATAAAACATAAAATGAAAATATTAGCCATAAACCCTGGCTCTACATCTACTAAAATAGCTGTTTATGAAGATTTAAATGAAGTCTTTACAAAAACTCTTCGCCATAGTGTAGAAGAATTAGCTCCATATAAAAATATTATTGAGCAAAATGAATTTCGCAAAAACATTATTGTCGAAGCTCTAAATGAACAAGATATTGATATTAATTCCTTAGATGCAATTGTAGGCCGTGGTGGTTTGCTAAAACCAATACCTGGTGGAGTCTATAAAATTAATGAAAATTTGCTACATGATCTAAAAGATGGAAAACGTGGCGAACACGCATCAAACTTAGGTGGTATATTGGCATTTGAATTAAAAGCTGTAATAAACAAAGATATTCCAGCTTACATCGTTGACCCGGTAGTTGTTGATGAACTGCAGGATTTAGCGAGATTATCAGGTCATCCTGAATTACCAAGAGTAAGTATATTTCATGCTTTGAACCAAAAAGCTATTGCTAACCGATTTGCTCGTGAAAATGGAAAAAAATATAATGAACTAAATTTAATTGTAGTACATTTAGGTGGAGGAATTTCCATTGGTACTCATGAAAAAGGTAAAGTAATCGATGTGAATAATGCTCTCGATGGCGATGGTCCTTACTCTCCAGAACGCTCCGGAGGTCTCCCAGCACGTCAATTAGCAGAATTGTGCTTTAGTGGCAAATATACTTATGATGATATTAGGAAATTTATTACCGGAAGAGGTGGATTCGTAGCTTATTTAAATTCAAATGATGCATATCAAATTGAACTACAATCAAATGCTGGAGAACCCAAAGCTCGCTTAATATACGAAGGAATGGCATATCAAATTGCCAAATCAATTGGAGCATCTGCTACAGTATTGAAAGGTAATGTAGATCAAATATTGATGACTGGAGGTATTGCTAAATCACAACCTATAATTGATTGGGTGAAGGAAAGAACATCATTCATCGCTCCAATGACAGTATATCCTGGAGAAGACGAAATGCAAGCTCTCGCAGAAAGTGCATATTATGCTGGAATTGGCGAATACGAAGTCAAAGAATATTAAGAATAAATTCAAATTCAATAAATATAATAATAAAACCCACTTTAATTTTAAGTGGGTTTATTTTATTCAATTAGAAATTTATTAAATATTTATTCAATAAAATATTATTATATTTGTAGTTACGAAATAATTATTAATAAATCAAAAGCATAATAATGGTTATTCTAAATAAAATTGATGGAAATGAAATATTAGTCAATTGTGATGAAATCGAAACTATTGAGAAAAATCACGATACTACTATTTCCTTAAGAAGTGGGAAAAAAGTAATCGTAAAGCAGAGTTTTGATGAAATTATTCAAAAAGTAGTCGATTACAAAAAGCTCATTTTCAACAAGGAAATAGAAACAAAATAAATATAATTTTTCTTTTTTAATAAATTTGATTATTTAATATTAATTTATCAAATGGGAAATAATTATCAAATATCCTATTTCTATATTAATTATTCTCTACCTAAGTATTCATTCTACAGTAGCAAGTGATTCTACAACTGTTAGTTATGGAAATGATTCTCTTTATTCTGATGTAAATTTCTTTTCAACCGGTTTTAATAAAAATATTAACGTATTTAATTTCTTCTCTAATATAAATTATAAAAACAATTTAAAAAATCTTAAATACGATATTAGGAATTCATATAATTCAACAGTTCTAAAATTAGATGATATAAATTACAAAGATGAGGATTGGTTTACGCTAAATTTAGAGCATAACATTTTCCACAAACTGAATCTCCACTTAGACAATAATATCCTTTTTTCCTCCGACAATAGACCTATTGGAAATAATAGTCTCTTAGATGTCGTTACAATGCCCGGGTTATCATATAAATTCATTGATAATACTTTATTTAAATTAAATATAGGTTATCATTTAAATGAAAAAATGAAAATAAAATTATCCGGAGTTGCTTATTCAGCCGAACTTAAAATCAATTCATTAAGAATTAATGAGCAATTATCTATCAAATCTAATTCAAAATTTAGACGCTCAGACTTCACAAATAAAAGATATTTTCAGCAGATAATATCTCAAAATTTAATAGAAAATATCTTTGATTTAAATAATAATATTTCTCTCAATGTCAATTATAATAGCATTAATCAAGATTATATTAATTTTATCGACCAAGAGCAATTGAATTATTTATTTGAAAATAATTATGTGAGGAATTTTGATTCTAAAATTGAAATTAAATATTCACCTGCTAGAATTTTGAAATTTTCGGGAAATATGCTATTCGATAATAATTCTCGAAAGAGGGAATATAATGATTTTAATTCTCTTATTACAAATTCATATTATAAGAGAAATTCTGATGCAAACAAAATGTTATTTAATTTAAATTCTCTATTAGAATTAAAAAATATTACTGCCATTATTAATGCTGATTTTGAAAGCACGAAAGAGGAGTTTAAGGCAGAAAGTATTACAGATAAATTGCTTCAAAGCGATATTAATGAATATATTAATATTCAGAGATTTAATGATTATAGTTCATCAAAATTTAGAATGAATATTGCAGGAATTTATCGAATGCGATATAGAGATAGTTTATTTATTAATTTAACTGCTTCAATTTTTCGCTACGATACTCCATATATTGAAAATAATGATGATTATGATGAATCATTCTCAGCACTTTATTCTTCGTATAAATATAATTTTAATAAAAATTATAATTTGAAATTAATATTTGAGTTCAAAAATAGACATATAGTTTTCTTAAAAGCTGAAAAAAGCGCTCAAAGCAACTCATTAAAGACTATTCGCTTTGCCTCCGAAATGGAATTTAATCATTCTAAAGTGTTCCAAAGTAATCCAAAGGTAGATATTATAGCCAATTATAATGTATATGACTTTAATTTTAATGAAGTAAATCCAAATACCTTTAGTTACCGCCAAGTATCATATTTAGATTCAGCAATATTTTGGATTAATAATAATAATTATTTAAATGTTGATATTCTGCTTAGGTATAGTGAGCGAGGATTCTTAAATTGGAATGAATTTAGCGAATTACCTTTTAAATCAAATTTCGAGCAATTATATAAAATAATGTTTTATAATAAAATTAATCAATATACGTTTGGAATTGGTGTAGGGTTTTATAATTTTGATTTAAGTGATTTGCTTAATCAAAAGACAGAACAAAAATCTTATGTGGTAAGCCCTGAAGCATATATAAGTTATAAAATTTCTGAAAATAGCTTTATTATTTTCAACGGAAAGTATGATTTTCTAAATATTAATAATGCAAAAAGAGAATCAGTTAATGCTAATTTATTATGCCAAATTTATTTATAAACTTAATTTTATAATATTACTATTAAAATCTTCTTTTTCTTAAATTATTCTAATTGATAAATGCTTGCAAATATTGTATTTAACGAAGTAATCACTATCCCAAGCGAAAGGAAATCGGTTAAGCTAATCGAACCGATTTTATGTGAATTATATAATACACTTAATATACATAAAGATTTATATTATGATTTGCTTATTACTTGTAGTGAAGCTGTTAATAATGCAATTATTCATGGAAATAAATGTTCTGCTGATAAATCAGTGAAATTCGAAGTATGCGCTCATGACGATGTAATTGAAATTATTGTAAAAGATGAAGGAGATGGTTTTGATCCTAACGAAGTCTCTAATCCTTTAGATGAAGAAAATTTATTTAAATCCTCCGGGCGTGGATTATTCCTAATTCGCGAACTATCCGATATGACTAATATTATATCAAATTCAAGGGGGACTACTGTAAATTTTGTTTTTGAAATTAAATAACTATATTTTCGCTTTTCTTCCCTTAACGCCTTTAAAATCACTATCTTAGGACTAAACTATCAGCCCTATAATTAGATATTATTATTTTAATAATCCTCTGCTTATTTTGTGAAATAACGCAACTTAACTTACTTAGTAATAATTATTTTTGAGCTTACTGAATTGCCTCCACTATTTACATTTACGAAATATATGCCAGAGCTTAGATTATTGATTAAAAAATTATAACTATAAATTCCGGGCATTAATTCTTCAGATAATATTTCTTGAATTAATTTTCCATTTAAATCATATAAATTTACTCTTGCAATTCCTTCGCTATTAATTCCAAAAATTGTATTTGCAATTGTATTATTTTCAGTTAATTTCACATCTTCGATAAATAATTCATCTGGAATAGAAGTAACAGTTAAGTTTACAAGGAGTCCGCATTTAGTGTTTAAATCTAAATTATATGGTTGATATTCAGTTTCTATGCTTGTAGTGATTTGCCCACAACTACCTTTTAAAAACAATGTATCATAAATGAGCAATTCTTTAGCATTTTTATAATTAACGCAGATAGTAACAGGTTTTTTCTCTCCCGGTCTAATTACTAACGGAAATTGACTAATTGGAAATGAATAATTTTTAGTATTTGTATGTTCAATTTCGTCAATAGTTTTAGTATTTAAACTATTATTACTAATAAAAATTGTGACACACTTTTGCTCATATTTATTTAAATCGTTTATAAGAATTTTATTATCATTATTTAGTTCAACAAATTTGAAGCTATTTCCTAAAATAGTATCAGAATATAAAGAAACATTACCCGATTTATCAGTTACTTTCAATGTAAAATATCCGTCTTGATTATTATCAATTAGCTCAATCGTAAAGTTAGTCTCTGTTTTATCTAAAATGTCATTATTGTTAGCATTAAGTTTCACATTACTTGATTGCGATTCTATTAATTCAGCTGATTTTAATCCGTAAGATAATCCAATATTATCATTAATGTTGATTTTATGAACCAAGCAATCAGTTATACTTGATATTTCAGGATTATTCGCATCAATATATCGTGGGATCATTCCACCGGTATAACCATAAGAATTGGCTAAGCCATAACCATATACATATAAACCACATTTTGCAGAAGATTGGAAATAATGAATACCTTGATTATATTTTACTGTAGTATAGCTATACGAAGAATTTCGTATTTTTTTAAATGTATTTTGATTAATTAAGACATTATCTATGTAACAGGAATTTATAGAAGAATCCGGAGCTACTATAACTAAATATTGTTCGGAAAATGTAGTAAAATTCTGGTAATCACTAGATGTGGAATTGTTAATATTATAAATAATAGCTTTTTTTAAAAATTGCTCAACAGGAGGTACTAAAATCATAAGAGGGTCACTTTTTGATTGAGCACCTACAACCCATGGTAAATCTATCAACCTTGATGACCTTTTATATTGAGCAGTCATAATTGGGCGTTCTGCAAAAATGGCTATAGCTTCATTAATTTCTGCCTCGTATACCTGCCCTTTATTTAGGATAATTGTTTCTCTTCCTACTAAAACTTTATTGTTATCTGTAGAAGAAATTATTCTAAAAATATCTTTATATTCAGGTTTATCTATTTTGATTGTAGGGAAAGGTGTAACGAAAGCATCTTTGCCCCAAGTCTCTACTGGAATGAGTTGTTCGCAGAGGAAATCTCTTGATGGATTATCTAAGTCATCTAAAATAGGGATTGTAGCTCTTTGATGTCCGGCGAAAACTGCGATATTTTTATCAGATTCAATATAAGTGCCGGATAAATCTGAATTAATAGGCGCACCGTATGAATCATATTGCAATTTAGCTTGCACTAGATAAGATTCTCCTCTATTTAATACTATACTAAATTCATTAGTGTCATTCTTGACAGTTGGAGTACTAGGTTTAATTTTAATATTTGTAATATCTTCTGTAGCTATTATTGAAAATTGGCTTGGTGTTCTTCCTGCTTTAAAATTGAAATCACTATTATATGATAAAATAAAATTTTTCTTACCAAGAGAATTAACAGGATGTATGATCATTGCATCGCTCGAATAGGACGATGAAGTAAGAGTATATACATAAATATTTTCATCTGATGTAACGTGGAAACCACATTTTAGAGGCATTTGTGATGAATAATTAGCTATTTTAGAAACAAAATCTCCGGGTAGCTCATAATTTTTATAATAATAAGTTTTCAAAACATAAGAATTTGCACCGATTTGAATTTGTTCAGAATGTAAATTACCTTTTATATCTACAGCTTCGATTGTTACATTAGCAGGATTTACTGCAGTAATAAATACATAAAGAAAATCAAAATCATCATTTGATGATGTATGGACATTTGGCATAAAATTAAAATAAAATTCTTTAGAGTCTATAACTAAATCTTCAGTATCATCTTGAGATTTTATGTTAATATTAGTAAATAACAAGACAATAAGAAATATTGCCAAGAAAAGTCTATTTTTTAATATAGTATGTCCCATTTTTTTCGTAATTTTGTTTAGTTGAAAAATTCTAAATCTTAATATCCTCAAATCGTAATAATTGTATTGAAATTATTTATAACGATATAAAAACAAATATAACAAAAATTTTTGTAAAAACAAATAAAACAAAATATTTTAATAAATAAATAATACATTATGCATAAATTACTTCATGCTGAAATTCTTAGAGAAAGATTAACTAATCAAGAAGCTCTTAGCTCTCAGCGGCATCCCGTCTCCCTAATGCTTTCAAATGTACGAAGTATGTATAATGTCGGATCTTTTTTTAGGACTGTAGATAGTGCTCTTGCTCATTCACTTATTCTTACAGGATTTACTCCACATCCCCCCAGAGATGAAATAAAAAAAACAGCTTTAGGTGCTGTTGATTCTGTACCTTGGAGTTATTATAAAAATGAAATAGAAGCTGCAAAGGATTTAAAACAAGCAGGAATAAAATTAATTGCACTCGAAATAACTGATAAAAAACGGCAATATGATTCCTTGAGATTTGAAGAGTTCCCACTTTGCATAGTAGTAGGTAATGAAATTAAAGGAATTAGCGATGAGCTATTAAAAGAGTGCGACGATGCAATTGAAATACCAATGTATGGAGTAAAACATTCTCTTAATGTAAGCGTAGCAGGTGCGATAGCTCTATTTGAAGCAGTAAAGATTTGGAGAAATTTTGAACAAAACAAAAATAAACTTAAAGCATGAAAGAAATGGATAAATTTGAAATGACTGCCACTACTGCCTTCGGATTAGAAGAAGTCCTAGCAGAAGAATTGTATAATATCGGAGCTGAAAATATTGAATTAGGAAATAAAATTGTCTATTTCTTAGGTGATAATACTGTACTTTATCGAGCAAATTTAGAACTTCGTACTGCAATTAGAGTACTAATTCCACAATTCTATTTTAAATTTAGAAATGAAAAAGAATTATATGAAAATATTTTTGATATTGATTGGCAGGAAATTTTAAATCCAAATACTACATTAGCAATTAACTCCGCAGTGAAAAGCGAGAAATATACTAATTCTAATTTCATTTCTCTTAAGGTAAAAGATGCTATTGTCGACAAATTGCGTTCGCACTATGGTAAGCGACCTAATATTGATTTAGAAAATCCTTACTTAAGGTTGCATATCTTTATAATTAATGATAGTTGCACAATTTCATTTGATTCATCTGGCGAATCTCTTCACAAACGTGGTTATCGTACAGAACAAGGGGCAGCACCGATGAACGAGACACTTGCTGCAGGTATGATTTTAATTTCTGGATGGGACGGGCAATCAAATTTTGTTGATCCAATGTGCGGTTCTGGTACGATATTAATGGAAGCAGCATCAATTGCATATAATATTGCCCCCGGTAAAAATCGATCTCATTTTGGTTTTATGAATTTCCCTGATTATGACGAAGCTCTTTGGAATAAAATTAAAGAAGATGCAATTAGTAGAGAAAGAGAATTTAAATTTAAAATTTTCGGCAGCGATGCTGATAAATCGGCAATTAAAAATGCAAAAGCTAATATTATTAATGCTAATTTTGCTTGGAAAATTATTGTAAGGAATAAAGATTTTTTTGAATATTCAAAAGAATTTTTAATCGAAAATGAATTATTAGCTGATAATGAAAATGTCGCTACTATAATGATGAATCCTCCTTATGGAGAAAGAATTTCTCAAGATGATATTGAAGTATTTTATGAAAAAATTGGTGATACTCTAAAGCAAAACTTTACTGGATATAATGCTTGGATTATTTCATCTAATAAACCAGCACTTAAGAAATTAGGGCTTAGAACATCTAAAAAGCTCACATTATTTAATGCTGGGTTAGAATGTAAATTCCATAAATATGAATTATATACCGGCTCAAGGAAATCCAAATACAATTTAACAGAAGAAAATTAATAATATAAATTTCTGATGCTATGATCTATTAAAATAATAAACCCTGAAATTTAAAAATTCAGGGTTTATCAAAAAAAGTCTTTTTAAAATAATCTAATCTTTCACGTAAATATCACCAACAATAGCATCTGTAGCATTGTGAGAAATAATTGCTTTAATTGATTTTGCTCTTAAAACAGCCCCATTTGGGATAATTTTTAATCCGGAATTTGTAATAATATCTCTAGTTAGCACCATTCCTTCTTTTAATTCATGAAGTTTTATAGCTTTTTCTCTTGTGCCGGATTCTTGAGCAGCATTAAGGGCAAGAAATTGTTCTAATAAAATTACGGCTCTATTATCGTAAAATCTACGAGATGATCTTTTAATAATATCTAGCGCTTCTGCTTTGGATTTTCTTAAAATTAATAGATCTAAATAATCGCTAACTACTCTGATTAATCGCGATGCAAGTGGTATTTGCCATGATTGTTGCTTTTCTGGGAAGCCAGTGCCATCGAAATTTTCATACAAATGATAAAGAATATCAGCAGCGTCTTTAAATCTTCCTACTTTGCTTAGAATATCTTTTGATAAATTAGGCACTTGAGTCATTAATGGGTCAGTAGGCATTCCATCTAAAACAACAGGATTATTAACTAAATTATCTGGCAAACTAATTTTGCCACAGTCGCATAAAGAAGCAGCTATTTCTAAATCTCGGAGTTGTCCTTCGTCAAATTCATTTAATTGCTTTGCCATCCATACAGTAATGCCCATTACATTGTGCATTTTTGCTATAGAATTAGGCATTCTTGCATGCAATAAATTATAACCAAAAGCTTTTAAATCGTTTATTGAACTTTCTAATTCATTAGCGATATCATGAAGTAAAATATTTTCTTCAGCTAATTTTTCTTTTAAATTAATATAACGAGAAGCTGAGCGTAATCGATAAACAAATTCTTCATTATTAAATGGTTTATTTATATAATCATCAGCACCTGCTTCGAGAATCTCCTTTTTAATTACCGAATCTGTATTACCTGTTAGTGCAATAAAATAAATATCGTTAAAATTTGCATCTGCTCTAAGTCTTCTACAGAGGTCTAAGCCATTTAATTTTGGCATATCGTAGTCGCAAATAATAATATTAGGATGATACTCTTTTACTTTGTTATAAGCATCTAATCCATCTTCAGCTGAATATACATCTGCTAAATTAAATGAGTTTTTAATATAAGCCTTTAGCAGTAGCAAAATTGCTTCTTCGTCATCAACTATCAAGAAAGTAAGTAATTTAGGCATATTATTTTTTTGCTCCTAATTGTTCTTGAGATTCATTTAAGAAAGTTTTGGAATTAATTTGTTTAATTAAAATACTAACTCTTCTATTCGACATATCGAAAGGATTATTTGGATTTCTTAATCGTCTATCAGCAAAACCGCTTACTTTATCAATTTGCCCATTCCATAAATAATTACTTAACACTCTGCGAGCTGCATTAGCTCTATCGTTTGATAATTCCCAGTTAGTATATGAAGATGATTTGCCATATTGCTGTGCGTCAGTATGTCCTTCTATTTCTATAATATTTGGTAGAGTAGATATTCTCTCTCCTAGCTGTTTCAAGATAGACAAAGCATCTTTGCTTAATCGAGCGCTTCCTACATCAAAGAATAAAGCATCTTTAGATTCAATTAATTCAATTCTAAGTCCTTCTTGAGTCATTTCAATTTTTATATTAGACAAAATTTCTTTCATTGCAGGTTGTTGTGCAATTTGCTTAACGAAATCACTTCTCATTTCATTGCCTAATTTTTCTACATTGCTAGTAGCTTTAATACTATCATTTATTGCTTTTTGCAATATTCCGGCAGATATTGACCCAGCTAAGCTATCGCTATTGCCTTTATTAGTAAATGAAATGTCCATTGGTTTAGCTCCTTCGCCACTTCCAGAGCCCTTTTTGGTAGAAGGCATTACATTAAGATTAATTAGAGAACCATTTTTGGTTAATTCATATTTAAATAGTCCGGGATCTTGGAAATATCCAGATACAGCTTGTTTTACTTCTTCACTAGAAGCAAGTATCCACATCACGATAAAGAAAGCCATCATAGCAGTAACGAAATCAGCATAAGCCACTTTCCAAGCACCACCATGATGCCCGCCATGACCACCTTTTTTCACTTTCTTTATAATAATCGGTTGCTCTTTATGAGTACCTTTACCTGTATCTTTATCGTCAGCCATTTACTATTAATAACCTATGATTTTTTTATTTAAATTAATATTAGCACTAGAATAATTAACCTTTTTTCACTGCTTCTTCTGTTTCTTTAAATGTTGGTCTATTGCTTGGGTCAATAGTTCTTCTACCATATTCGATAGCAACCGAAGCAGGCGCTCCCTTTGCAAAAGATAGCACAGATGCTTTAATAGCTAAAATATAGCGAGATTCTTTACCTACGTTATAAGCCACATTAGATGCTATTGGACCAACTAATCCATAAGATAGCAAAATACCTAAGAATGTACCTACTAATGCAGCTGCTACTTTTTCACCAACTACAGCAGCCCCTTGATTAATAGCACCCATTGTTGTAATAATACCAAGCACGGCTGCTACGATACCCAATCCTGGGAAAGCGTCAGATACTACTTGAATAGCAGCAGGTGGGACGGATTCTTCTTCATGCAAAGCCTCAATGTCTAAATCCATTAACTCTTCTAAGTCATGAGCAGGTACACCGCCCGATAATAATGTTTTAAGAGTATCTGTTAGAAATTCTACAGCATGATGATTTGCTAAGAAACTTGGATATTTTGAGAAAATGCTACTAGACTTTGGGTCTTCTACATGAGATTCAAGGGCAATTAATCCCTCTCTTTTCGCATATTGAAATATTTCATAGAGCATTTGCAATAATTCAATATAGCTTTTTTTGCTTACTTTTGCTCCCTTTAATGTACCTAATACACCAGCAATAGTTTGCTTCACTACAGATAAGGGATTTGCAATCAGAAAGCTACCGATAGCAGCACCACCAATTATCAAAAATTCACCTGGTTGCCATAGCACTGCTATATCGCCGTGTAACATATACCCGCCGATTACAGAACCGAATACAACCAGAATGCCGATTAATACAAACATTTAATTTATTTTCCTACACTTTTTTTGTTTCTCGTTATTTTTTTCTATTGATATACCTTATCGGTTAAATCAATTTTTTTTTTAATATTATATGCCTTCAGCCAATTTAAGACTGCTCCTACGATATCGCCTTTTGCTAATAAAATATAGGAAAGGTGAATGTAGCCTTCTTCTTCATTTGGTAGCAATTTTAATGCCGAGCTTACATATTTATATGCTTCTTCTTTGTTACCAATTAAAAATTGAATCCAACCATAAGTGTCTATAATATTAGGATTATCTGGTTGAAGTTTGATAGATATATCGGCATATTTTAGTGCTTTATTTAGGTCTTTCCCAGAAATAGATAAAAAATAAGAATAATTATTTAATAAATTAGGATTTTCGGGGAAATATTCCACTGCTAAATCATAATACTTTATAGCGGAATCTATATTTTTAATTAGTGAATATGTATCACCAAGAGCAATTAATAAGTATTTTCTTGTAGAATCTCTATAATATTCTCGTTTATATAAATTAATTAAAAAATCATATTCTTTATAATTAGCTAAAAGTGACGTAAGAATAGTATATTGCTCTGGAGAATAAAATGTCAATGAATCTCGATTATTATTAATCAATTGCATTGCATAATCATAATATTGGTAATTTATATTAGTAATTACTGAAAAAAGTAAATAGTTTTTTTGCTTTCCGGCGCTATTGTTATAGTATTCTCTTGCTGTGAGAGAATCATTAATATTTAAATATAAATTCCCAAGGAAAACATTTTTTAAATCTTGTTCTAAACCAGAAGTATTTATAGAGTTAATTAATTTATGAGCTACATTTAAATGAAAAGTATGCTTAAAAAGCGAATAAGGGTAAATTGAAGCTAATAATCCATTAAATACATTAGCAGATGCATATTTTTGCAATGTATCGATATACTTTATACTATTTACTAGATTATTATTTTTTATATTTTCTTCAGTTAATTTATTTATAATATGGTTGCTTATTTCAGGCGAAGTAAGATATTTTTCCTCATAAGCAAGGTAATTCTGTTCATCTTTTAAAAATAGATAAATATCCATCAAATAGAGATATAATTCATAATTGTTATATTCATCGATGCAATTTTTAATAATTTCTATAGATTTAGCTATATCTATATTTGAATATAGGTATGCTAATCTTAGCTTTTGTTCTTCAGTATTTTCGTATTTTAGTAGAGAATTTGTAAGTTCTATTGCTTTTAGTTTGTCATTTTTATTATCATATAAATCAATTAATATATGGTAAGATAATACAAATGTTGAATCGATTGCAATTGCTTTCTCGAAATTATTTATAGCATAGTCGAATTCGGCGATCTGCAAATAGCATTCACCAATATTATGGTAAGTCTGAGCTGATGGGAAATAGTCTGCAGAAAACTTATAATCTTGAATAGCGTCTAAAAAATTATTAGTAATTTGATTTGATTTTGCTGATATAAAATATGATTGTGCTAAGCGAAATCTTAAATCTGGAGTAAATTCATTAATAAATGTTATCTTATCAATACTTACTTTTTTCCCCGAGGAGCAAGCAAATATCGATAAAATAGAAAGTAATAATATTAATGATATGATGATTCTTTTAATCAAATTAGGTAATTATTTTAGACAATTATACAAAATATTTTAATATACAAATATAAGATATTAAAAATTAATAATTTCTATAATTTATAAAAAATTCATAAAGAAAAAATATACTTTGATTATAGTATTTATATAATTTTTCAATTATAATTTTAGGATATTTTCACCTTCGCTTTGGCTGATTGGTATAATCAACTCTGGGTTAATTTCTTCTTCGGTAAATATACCAAAGCTATCTTTAATATGCTTTATGTCCCAATAAGCCCAGGGGATATCTATTTCTTTAATTAATTTGCTAAATTCCTCAATCCACACACATCTGCTTAGTTCGTCGGCTCCGGTTCCTACTCCATATTCGCCTAAAAATATTGGGACATTATTTTTTATTGACCAATTTTTTACTTTATAAAAATCTTGTCTAATTATATTTATTTCATTTTTATTGATTGGGAAGACTAAACCAGTTTCTAAATTAGTCCATGATAAACCTTGATGCGTAAATTGATAGGGACTATATGAATGGAATGTATAAATTAAATTTTCATCTGGATAAATGTTTGATTCAGCTAAAGACCAAGCGGCATTCCAATTATTAGCTCCTAGAATTATTGTGCGAGAATTTTCACCAAAATCAATTTCACGAATTGCGCTAATTATTGCCGATTGCACAATAAATAAATTTTCATTTGTGATTAAATTATTAGGTTCATTCTTAATTTCAAAGAAAACATTTTCTTTCGGCAAATTAATATATTTTTCTGTAAGGTGCTTCCATAGAGCTGATAAACGCTGAATATGTAGCTTATAATTATCATTGGTAAGGATAGGTCCGTGATGATTGCATAAAATTAAGTTCATTTTAAGCTCGCTACACCATTTTATTACTTCGTCAATTATCGAATATACTCTTGATTGTAATTTTAAGGAATAAGGAGGTTCCATTTCCGCAAGCCATTCAAATAAGACTGGTAGGCGGACAGTATTCATTCCAAAAGATTTCATTATCTCTAAATCATTAAATAAATATACTTTTTCTTTTGGATAATCTTGTTGCCAAAATGCATCTAACCAATTATTTAAATTAAAACCTTTTCCTAAATTTTTTGCTCGTTTATTAGCAATGGAATCAAACATATTTTTAAAAATTGTGATATTCGATATAATTGAATTTTAAAACCAAAAACGTTTTTCGAGATTAATTATTTATACATTAATTTTTAATTCGCTTTCATTGAAATATTTAATATCTCTAATTCTTAGATTATTATTATTTTTGTATTTTGTAGGATTAATATCCAGAAAATATGATAAATATCACTAACAAAAATATATTTATTAAATTCATTATTCTAATTTTCATTGGAATACTTTTAATATTGAATTCCTGTGCGGTAATTAAAGCTCCTTCCGGTGGACCAGATGATACTACTCCTCCAGAAATAGTAGAAGTATATCCAGAAAATAATTCAATAAACTATAATGGCGAAACTATTTATTTTAAATTTAATGAATATCTTGATAAATCATCCGTTGTAGAAAATGTGCGAATATCACCAAAATTTACTCCTGATTTCTCATGGACTGGTAAAAAATTAAAAATAAAGCCCAAAAGCGATCTTATGCCTAATACAACTTATAGTATCACTTTAGAGCCGGGATATAAAGATATTGTAGGTAATAAACCTGATAATTCTTACTCCATAATTTTTTCTACCGGTAATTATTTAGATAGTGGTTTCATCGGTGGTACTACTAAAAATGCTATGGGATATAGCGTTTTTTTATATAACATTTCTAATATAAATCCAGATACTTTAAATATTAAGCATACTAAACCAAATTATATTGCTAAAATCGGCGAAAGCGGTGAATATTCTGTTCTTGCATTACCAGATGCTACTTATAGATTATTTTTAGTTAATGATCAAAATTTAGATGAACTTTATAATGAAGGAATTGAAGAAATTTCAGCCTATAGCAAAGATATTATCCTTAATCAGCGGATAAAACAAAACAATACTTCATTCTACGAAACTAAAATTGTAGATAAAAATCCCCCTGAATTACTTGAATCTATAAGTTTAGCAGAACAAATTATTCAACTCTCTATGAACGAAGAAATTGATACATTTTCTTTAAATTCAACCGCTTTTATATTGCTCGACTCGCTCACAAATGAAAAAATTAAAATCAATGCAGCAATAATTTCGCAAAAAGATAATAAGAATATTTTGCTATATAGTGATAAAAAAATGATAAATAATAATTATTACCGAATTATTATTGATAATTTATTATTTCCAATAAAAGATATAAGTGGTAATAAAATTAATAGTAAAATCACTTCTGAGCCTTTCCAATATGTCGCATCTGACACTATTACTGCATTTAATTTAATGTCATCAATTTCCGACAACTCTACAAATATTAGTTTATCGCCTAAAATCAATATTATATTTTCATTTCCAATTTCAAATCCAGAAGTAGGAGAAATCATATTAAATTTTAACGATAGCAAGAAAAATTTACCGACAAAATATGAGTTTATTAATTCTAACACAATATCAATTTCACCTGTCAATAGATTAAATAGTAATTCAAATTATAAAATTTCAATACCAATAAAAGGAATAGTTTCTGCTATTGGTCAGAGACTACCAGATACTACACTTATACTAAATTTCTTAACTGAAGACCTAAGACTAAATGGGTCATTATCAGGCAATTTGAGAATTAATGGAGCCACTGGGACAGTTGCTGGTAATTATTATATTGTTTTAACTAAAACTGACGGAAAATTTGACGAACTTTCTATGGTCGATTCAACCGCAAAATGGGAATATTTAAGTCTGACAGAAGGCGAATATGTAATAAATGTGTTTAAAGATGAAAATAATAATGGGAAATATGATAGCGGAAGTATTTATCCCTTTATTCCTGCAGAAAAATATTTTTTAGTTAATAAGAAAGTAAATGTTGTGCAGAGATGGAAGGTAGAAGATATAATAATAGATATTACTGAATAATATTTATAAAGTAAAAATCCATTTTTATTTCTAAAAATGGATTTTACTAAATTAAAAAATATATAAATTGAACTTAAAATCTATAAGAAAGACCGATAGATAAATCTATTGGTGAGTTAGATAATTTGTATCGCGAGTCAATATCTCGAGCATATAAAGCTAAAAATTGATTATACGTATCGAATTTGCCTGCAAAATTAATTCTAATGCCTTGCCCAATGTCAACTGAAGCTCCTGCTCCTAAAATTTGTCTATTTGCACCATCTACATCATTTTTATATGCAGAAGTAATTGTATTATATGATGCTCTTACTACTATAGGTAGCTTTGGGATAGCATATTCGGCTCCTACGCCCCAAGAAAACCTTCCACCTAATTCATTTTTGATTAATTGATTTTGTGAAGTTGCATAGTTATCCGAAATACTTACATAATAAATATCATTATAATCACTATAAGTTTTGATTTTCATAGATGATAAGTCAGAGTATTCAATTCCGGTAGTCAGAGTAATGCCCATTGCATAGAAAGACATTCCTAATGAATAAATAGCAGGAGTAGTCATTCTATAAGCTATGTTGTAATTGCCATGAGTAAATGGATTTGGAGAAAATCCATTATCAAATAATGATGAAATATTTACTGAATCATCAAAACCTACGAAATATGAAGTAGGTACTCTCACAGCTGCACTCAAACGAGTAAAATCACCTATTTTAAATAAAAAACCTAAGTTCGCTGATACCCCAAACACACTCTTTTCTATATTCTCAAAAGAATATAGTGAATGAAAATCAAGAGTACTATATTGCATAGAATCATAAACAGAATATAAATTATTTTTATCATACTCTGAATAATTTCGTGTATAAGATAATCCACCCCATTTCACAATGAAGCTGCCACCAATAGATAAATTATTAGTAATATCAGCACCCACACCAAATGATAAATTATGCAATCTACCTTCTTGTACTACAGTGCTTGTTTGCTGTACATCTTTATTAATAGGTGTTAGAGCTTTATTCCATTCGGGCGATAAGAAAATATGATATAAAATATTTGGATTAGTATTTGAATAATACGATGCTATAGATGAATGCGGATTATACCAATCTGTCTTATGTTCTTTATTATAATCACCTTCTCTATGATATAATATTGAGAAAGTAGCTCTTCTATTATTTTTTGGATTATAAGTAATAGGGAAGGCTACGCCTATATTATTAAAAGATAATTTATTATTTGTATAATCTGTAGATGTACCGAATTGAGAAGCAGTAACTGTATTTGTCTGAAAATTCAATCCAACGCTAAATTCTTTTTTCGGTAAAAGGGCTAATCCTGCAGGATTATAAATTGTAGCAGAAATATCATCTACAATTCCCATATAAGAAGTGCCTAATGCTGTTGTGCGAGTACTAGTATAACCATTAGGTACGCTTAGCAAGACGCCATCATCTACTTCTTGAGCTTTAATTATCCCACTAATTGAAAATATTAGTGGGATAAATAAGAAATTGAATATTATTATATTTTTTGAATGTTTTACATTTTTAAATAGACCTATCATTTTTATCTGCTCCCTCTGCTACTACTTCTTTCTGTTGAAGAACCAGTACTACTTGAAGATGAAGAAGATGATCCTCTACTTGATGAGGAAGATGAGGACGAAGATGATGATGAAGACGAAGAATTTCTACTTGGAGAAGATGAGCTTCTGCTTGGAGAAGAATAACTACTTGAGTTACTTGAACTTCTATTACTACTTCTTGGAGTATAACTTTCTTTTCTTGTACCCTGACTTGGGCTTACATTTTGGTCTCTTCGTTCATTTCTATTTGGTTCAATAAAAATGCTTTCTTTTTGTTTTTTATTATTCGGTGTTGCTTCCACGTTTGGCTTTAAATTTTTATCAACGCTACTTGAGCGATTAGTAGAAGAACTTGAATTACTTGCCGGAGTATTTTTATTACTTGTAGAAGAATTGTCTTTCCAAATATCTTTATTCTGGTTCACATTTTTATCAATGCTACTTGAGCGATTAGTAGAACTTGAATTACTTGCCGGAGTATTTTTATTACTTGTAGAAGAATTATCTTTCCAAATATCTTTATTCTGGTTTACATTTCTATCAATGCTACCTGAGCGATCAGTAGAACTTTGAATTCCTGAAGGAGAATTATTTGTTCTAATATCATTATTATCTCTGCTATCATTAGCACCAGTCCCTATGCTTGCACCACTTCTGCTATTTGATCGAGGAGTAGAGCTTGAAGGTACGTAATTTCTATCATCGAATTTTTCGTAACCTCTGCTACTTCCAAAGACTCTGCCATTAAATTCTTCACTTTTATTATATCGATAGTTATTATTTCTATAATAATCATAACGGTACCAATAATCATCATAGCTTCCATATTGACCCCAGTAATTGCCATAGTGATGATATGGATGATAACTATATCTATTCCAGTAATAGTAATCATTGTACCAATAATATCTATATGGATTATAGAAAGCATAATTATAATAATAATTACTATAATATGGATTATAATAATAACCATAATATGGTCTGCTCCAAGACATCGACACATAGAATCCTGGATAATAATATACTGGTTCATAGTATGAATAAGAATATGGCGACCACCATGGCACAACTACTGGCACATACCTTACTTCAGGTCTAGATCTATTGTAAGATGAGTAATCTGAATAATAGGTGTAGTCGTCATTATCATCGTCGTAATAATTATCTCTATTATCATAGTTATAATTATTATTTCGGCTACTATAATCGGAATTAGAATTATAATCCCGTCTTTCGCTCTTTGGATAATTATTCCATTCATAACTATCATTGTAATAATTGCCTGATTGCAATCCACCGCAAGCTGTCATCACAATTGTTGCGGTTATAATTAAGAATAATGTGATCTTTTTCATTGTGATTACCTTTAGAAATTAGATTTGTAATAAAGTTTTATTATTTATCCTAATAATTGTTAATTGTATTTGTTTTAATGAATTATTCTATTTTAAAATATAAACGAGAACTTTATTCAATAGTTACAATAAAATAAAATAATCAATTGATAATCTATTCTTTTTAAAATCAAATAAGATATTTATTTATACGTAATAGTAAAATAAATAATTTATCTTATTATTATTTTATTTTATTAAATTAAAAAAATGAATATAACTGACGATGAAAAAAAGAACTGGTTTGCAGAAGTCTTAAATAAATTTATTCCTGATGATATAGATATCAAGAATAAAACTCCTGAACAAATCATCAAGGAATATTCGAAAAAAGCTGCTTCAGTTGGCTTTGTCGCTGCATTGCCTACTGGATTTTTAGGGTGGGCTACAATACTCCCAGAGATTGCACTCACAACGAAAATCCAAATCAATATGATTTATTCTTTAGCGAAATATTTCAATAAAAATGTGCAAGTAAATTCTACTTTCATCGCAATGATATTCGCAGAAGCTCTTGGAATAGATATAATTAAAACACTTGTAACGCGATCCGGCGGGAAAATAGTCGTTTCAAATTTAATAAAAAATGGCTTAAAAACTCTTTTAGAAAAAATCTCGATGAATATTACAAAAAAAATTGCGACAAGATTGCCTTCGAGGTGGGTTCCATTTATTTTAGCACCAGTTTATTCAGCTTTTGCTTATTCATCAACTAAACTAATCGGCAAATATGCAATGATATATTTAACTAAAGAAATAGTATATGAATTGCCGGAAAAATCTGATGATACTTTAAACAACGTCTAAATAAAATAATATAATAATTATGTTTCACAAAATAAAAAAATATAAATATGCTAATTAAAATTGGTTTTAAAGAATGCTCTGATTATATCAAACTTAAAGCAGATAAGGATATTAAATTTAAATACCTAAACCCTTCAGTTGTCATTATAGAATATCTTGTAAATATAGATTTAAAAATTAAGAGTCTTAATAATGATGAAATCATACTCGGCTATGATTTAAATAAAATTGCAGAAATGATGGCAAAAGGTCAAATACAGGATATTTTTAATAAATTAGATGCTAACATTATTAAAATTAATATGGATCGCCGTGAAATCTATGTTAATTTAGCTAATGTACCCGGATTAAATCAATTCCTAAAAGATTTTATCATTTCGTCGCTTGGTTTTGATAAAGATGGAATTAATATAGAATTATCTATTAGATAATTTCTTTCCATTTTAAATGTTATTAATTAATTTTTGCAAAATAATTAATTGTATTATTTTGTAAATAATTGATTATTAAGTAATTTTGTAATTCATAAAATTTTAATATTAACATAGAATTTTAATTTAATAAAAATGGCAAAGAAACATAACATTCTTGAAAACAAGAAATCTAATAAAGCAATAGCTGCTAATACGCCTACATGGAAATTTCCTTTAGGAAGAAAGAATATTTATTTTATCCTTGCGGGCATAGCCTTAATTATTATTGGCTATATATTAATGAGTTTGGGTATCACTGAAGACCCAGCTGTAGTAGATGGCAAATGGAATAATGTATTTTCAGTTTGGATTGCGCCTGTTGTGCTAATAATTGGGTATTGCGTAGTGATACCATTTGGAATTCTTAAAAATTTCGATAAACCAACTAATAGTCAATAATAAAACAAAACTAAATAAATGCCAAAAACAAAAGCTGGATATATTGCTATCGTAGGCAAACCAAATGCTGGCAAATCTACTTTGATGAATTCAATTTTAGATATGAAGCTATCGATAGTTACTCCGAAACCTCAGACTACTCGAAAGCAAATTCTTGGCATTTTTTCAAATGATTCTAACCAAATCGTATTTATTGATACACCAGGGATATTAAAACCAAAATACGAAATGCATGTGAAAATGATGGATTTCGTCGAAAATGCTCTCGAAAGTGCTGATGCAGTTGTTTTCATTGTGGATATTAAAAAATACAAAACTGAATTAGACGACCAAACTCTTAAATTTCTAACTACAGTAAAAAAAACTAATAAACCAATTATAGCAATTTTAAATAAAATTGATCTATATCAAGATGTTAAAAATGTTCTGCCAATTATTAGTTATTATAATGATTTGGATATTTTCAAAGAAATAATTCCAATTTCTGCATTAAAGCAGACACATATTGAGAGCTTAATTTCCACTTTAATAAAATATATTCCGGAAAATGAATTTTATTTTGATCCTGAAGATATTAGTACTCTGAGCCAAAGATTTTTTGTTTCAGAAATTATTCGTGAACAAATCTTTCTTTCATATTCTGAAGAAATTCCATATTCTACAGAGGTTGTAATTACACAATTTCGCGAAAAAGCAATGGGTAAATGGTATATTTCGGCTGATATTATGGTAGAGAGAAAATCACAAAAAATTATTTTAATTGGTAGAAATGGAGAAAAAATTAAAAATACTGGCGAAAAAGCTAGACAAGCTATTGAAAAGCATTTAGAAAAAGCAGTATTTTTAGAATTATTCGTAAAAGTTCGCGAAAATTGGCGCAACAATAAAACAATCCTAAAAAATTTAGGTTATTAATATTTTATATACCTAAATAATATAATTTAAAAATAATTTTTCTTATTTTTTTTATCCCACAAATTTTATCTTACAAAAAAAAGCTACTTCCTTTTATGGAAGTAGCTTTTTGATTTTAAGCGAGCAGTATGTTGTTTATTTTACTGCTATATTTGATTAGCTTATTTATTTACTATGATTTGGCGAGTAATTACCTTACCGTTTATGTTGATATTTAAGTAATAAGCACCGCTAGATAAATCTGTTACATTAAAGATAATATCTTGGCTTGAGCTTAATACGCCATCAAACAATGTTCCGTAATTTCTACCTGCTGCATCGATTAAACTTACTGTCATCGGATAAGCGCGGTCTGAAGTTACTGAGAAGCTTGCTGTATGGCTAACTACTGGGTTAGGTACTACATTGCTTACAGTTACGCCCATGATTGGTTCTATTACTTCTACCTTTGGACCTGCTGTGATTGTCACATTAGCTGAAGTGCTAACTAAACCACAACCGTTAAGTACTTCCACTGTATAGGCATAAGTACCAGGATTAGCTTCTTGGCCAGTATATGATGAGCTAACTGCATTAGCTATTAATGCACCATCGCGATACCATTTATACTCTAAATTGTTTCCTGATGCTAAGACTGTAAGTGTGAAGCTCTCGTTAGTAGCTTTAGTAGTTGCTGCAAATGGTTCTGTAATTACTGGTATTGAATTAACTGTAAATACTGCTTCATTTGATTTTACGCTTGAACCGTCTTGCAATAAACGTGCTAATACATAATATGTACCTGATGTAGCTGGGGTTGCTATTACGCTAAGCTCATTGCTAGTTGATGAAGGTAATACTGCATCTACTCCATTTACGTCAATAAAGTGCCATTCATAAGTAAGCTCATCGTTAGGATAAGTTGTCTCTGCTAATACACTAAATTTATAAGAATCGCCTTCGCAAGCTGAAGCATCTGCTAATTGTTGTGTGAAAGCTACTGTAGCTGGGATTACGTGTACTCTATCTGTATAGATATAATCGCCACATAAACCTTTAATGCGTAAGTAATATTCTGCTGTTGCGTCGCTAGCATCTGTATTCTTAATAATTAAAATTGATGATTTAGCTCCTGCATATTTTGCATCGTCTCTAAGTTCTGCATTACCTTTGAACCATTGGAATTCTGCTACATAATCCGGTGCTGCACCAATTGCATTTGTGCGTACTTCAAAAATAGCTTTCTTACCTAAAATTGCATGTTGATTAGTTGGTTGAGATACAATTTGAGTCTCATTCATTACATAAATTGTAGCAGGATCTGATACTAATACTCCATCATCTCTACCTGGCACACAACCTATTACTTTTACTAATACACCATAAACACCGCTATCATCGAAAGTTGCATTTTCAATTACAAATACTGGTTTATCGAATGTAGAATTTTCTTCAGCTGTGATTGGTTTGCCATCTTTAGTCCATTGGTAAGTTGCGCCTTCGCCTTCAGCTTTTACTTCTAATACAATTGCGTTGTTTTTGCAAAGGATTTGTGCTGTAGGTTGATTTAATATCTTAACAAATGGTTTAATTAAGATGTTGATAGAATCGCTTGCTAATTCTTTTGTATCGCAAAGTGAGCTACCGATTAATACTAATCT
>CALLXS010000120.1 GCA_937875295.1 uncultured bacterium
AAATTCTGTAATGAATGACATAATTTTTTCCTATATATTGATGATTAATAATTTTTTAGAATAACAAATTTAATTATTTTTATTTACTTAATTCTATTTTTTTATAATTTTATTATAATAATAAATTCTATTTTTTTAAATATAAATTCTTAGAGTATTCGAACATACTATCTTTTAAGCTTTTGGATGAGATTTTTTATAAGTTTCTTTTAAATTTTCTATCGATAAATGCGTATATACTTGAGTAGATGACAAACTAGAATGACCGAGCATCTCGCTTACGCTTTGAATATCTGCTCCATTATTTAATAAATGTGTGGCAAAACTATGCCTAAGAATATGGGGACTCTTTTGATTGCTTTCAGTATAATTTTCCATAGCTTTATGAATTATCTTATATGCTTGAAGTGGAGTAAGAGTATCGCCATTTTTGTTAATAAAAATGCTTATTGATTTCTTATTAATATAATTTTTTGTTTCATAAAATTCATTTCGCCTACTTATTAATTGCAATAGAGTTTTAATTGTATTTTTCCCAATTGGAACACTACGAGCTTTATTCCCCTTGCCTATTACATTTATAAAATCATTATTTTTGCTAATATCACCTTCTTTTAATTGCAATGCTTCGCTTATTCTTAAGCCAGTATTATAAATTAATTCAATGAGAGCTTTGCTCTGAAATTCTTCAATATCGTTATTATCAAAACTATTTATCATTGCACAAACTTCATCTTCTAATAAATAATTTGGTAATTTTTTTTCTTTTTTGGGTGATAAAATTAGTTCTGCTGGATTTACTTGGATAATTTGTTTTCGTTTTAAGAATTTAAAAAATGATTTTACAGCACTTAGTTTTAATTTTAATGTAGTTTTGCTTTTATGATTTTCATCTAACCATCCTAAGAAAGGTCTTATATCATTTATGCCAATTTCTTCGATATTATCTATTGTATTATTTGAATCATATAAATATTTTTCAAAATCATTTAAAGCAATAGAATATGTTAAAATCGTATTTTGAGAATACTTTTTTTCAATCTCCAAATATGATAAAAATTTGTTTATGGCTAAATGTAAATTCATATATCAACTTTAATTTTATTCCACTAATTGATTTTTAATAGCATAATGCGTTATTTCTGCATTATCTTTCATATTCATTTTTCTAAGAATATGCGACCTAAAAGTACTTATTGTCTTCACACTAAGATTTAAATCTTTCGAAATTGTTGATACAGATTTTCCAGAAGCAATTAGACACATTACTTGATATTCCCTATCTGAAAGCAATTCATGAGGAGGTTTATTAGCATTTGGTTCAAGGCTTGTAACTAAAGTATTTGCCACACTATGCGAAATATATTTTTTCCCGGTTGATACAATTCTAATAGCTTCAATTAATTCATCGGGAGCAGATTTTTTATTTAAATATCCTGCTGCCCCTGATCGAAGAGTTCGCACTGCATATTGCTCTTCTCTATGTACACTAAGAACAAGCACTGGTAATTTAGGGAATTCCAATTTAATGTCTTTAAGTACATCTAATCCACTTCTGCCGGGCATAGTAATATCTAAAATGACTACATCGAATTCCTGATTATGCAAAATCTCCATTAATTCTATAGAATTTCCGGCTTCTGCTACCACTTTCATTTCCATTGTGTCATCTAGGATTTGCTTAAGTCCTTTCCTAACAATTGCGTGGTCATCTGCTATAATTATTTTAATCATTATTTATTCTTCTATAAATTCATTCTATGATGTTTTTTTTGGTATAATTAATTTTATTTTAGTACCGATCCCCTTTTGCCCGGTAATTTCTACTGATCCGCCCACAGATCTTGCTCTTTCATTAATTGCAAATAATCCAAATGATTCTGGAGCGTTAATTCTATCTTGAGATATTCCCACTCCGTTATCAGAAACGGATAATTCATATTTATCTTTTTTTTCTGAGAAAATTACTTCCACAGTATCGGCTTTAGAATGCCGGATTACATTTGTCAAAGTTTCTTGTAATATTCTAAAGATTACTGTGGCTCTATCGCTATCTACATTTATTTCTTCCGGGTCAAAAATCAATTCACTATTTATCCCAGATCTTTTTTGAAAATCGCCTGTAGCCCATTCAATTGCAGCTAATAATCCAAAATGATCTAAAATATCGGGTCTGAGTTTAGTAGAAATATTACCAACACGATCGATAGTAGTATCGATTAAATCTTTCATTTCAACAATTTTTTCTTTTAAAATTGGTTGCAAATCGGTTAATTTGCCTTCCATCCAAGATAAATCGAGTTTTAGTGCTGTTAACTCTTGTCCTAATTCATCATGTACTTCAAAAGCTATTTCCTTTCTTTCGTCTTCACGCACAGATTCTAAATGAGCTGCTAAATTTCTAAGCATTTCTTGTGAATGTTCTAATTCCCTTTCAGCAATTTTCCTATATGTAATATCAGTAATCAAACACATTAATGAATTTATCTCGTTATCAGAGCTAATAACAGGTTGAATTGAAATCATAAATGATTGATTTTCATAATTGGGAATACCACTTCCTTCTAACCCTTCGCCTTTTAAGGCATAACCTGGCTGTGGGTATTTGTTGGCAAAACCTTTCGTGCCGCTTAACTGGTACATACGACTATAAGGACGGGGTGAAGATACGTCGTGCTGGATATGAATTGTCTTTTCCTTCTCCGTCCGAATGAAGGTCATCGTATGCTGTCCGTTCGCAAAATTATAAGCGCTATCACGATCTATCCCTCTTTTTTCAATAAGGTATTCAGGAATATTTACCGCCTTGTTGTCCATAGCCACCAGGTAATCCAACCTATCGCCACGATGAATATTCAATGCCTGGCAAACAGGCCCAAAACCATGGGTTGGGTAGACATCACCTCTAAATTCCCGGTTATACTGCATCCGCCAATCATTATGATAACTTTCCCACACCTTTTCAAGGTCATGTATGTATGCTCCTTCGGCATGCAGAATCTCGCCCAAAAGCCCCTGTTGAGCCATATTCAGGGTGGTGAGTTCAAAGAAGTCGTATACACAGTTCTCCAATTGCATACAGTGCTTTTCCGTTCTTTCTGCTGTATTAACCACATCCCATATTTCCTGAAGAGTCATCGCGGCAGGTACTTCACACGCTACATGTTTCCCTTGTTCCATAGCATAAATCATCATGGGAGCATGATTTTTCCAATCGGTAGCGATATAGACCAAATCAATATCATCACGTTGACATAGCTCTTTCCATACTTCCGCGCTTCCACTGTATGCGGCAGCACGAGGCAATCCTTCGCCATCCAGAATCTTTTGCACTTTTTCTACCCGGTCTGTGTCAAGATCGCAGAGCGCAATAATCTTTGTT
>CALLXS010000121.1 GCA_937875295.1 uncultured bacterium
AACAATGGCAAAAATAACATTTTAATTGCTGACAATTAGAATAATTCAATAAAATAATCCTCGCAAAAATAAAAATTTACGAGGATTAAAATTATTGTGGAATTAATAGAAAATTATTTTTTCAAATAATGAGCACCTTTACTTTCGCGAGCAGAAATTGTTTCTTGTGTTATCGCAATAGCACATTCAATTCCATTCCTAAGCTCAAGAATTTCTTTTGTCATTTCTGCATCACGGTAAAATTGCCCAATTTCAGTTTGTAGATGTCTAAATATTGCTTTTGCTCTATTTAAACGGATTTTAGTACGTACTAATCCTACATAATTCCACATAGAATTTTTAATAGTAGTCCAATCTTGAGAAATTAATGCTGGATCGATATATTGCTTTCCAGCTTCCCATTCATAAATATCTGGATAATATGGAGTATCAGAGCAATTAGCAGAAGCATCTTTTCCTGCAAAATGTCCCCAAACTAAGGCTTCTAGAAGTGAAGTAGAAGCTAAGCGGTTTGCACCATGAAGTCCAGTACAGGATACTTCTCCAACTGCATATAACCTTTGAAGTGAAGTTCTTCCATTCAAATTTACTCCTACACCACCGCAGAAATAATGAGCAGCTGGAACTACTGGAATTGGTTCTTTAGTCATATCAATTCCTCTTTTAAGGCAATTATTGTAAATAGTAGGAAATCTATCAATTAACCATTTGCTATCCATAAATGAAATATCAAGATATACGCAAGGATGATTTGTGCGAAGCATTACTTGATGAATACTTCTTGCAACAATATCACGCGGTGCTAAATCGCCTTGTTCATGAAATTCTAGCATAAATGGATTTCCATTTTTATCTATTAATCGACCTCCTTCACCACGTACCGACTCAGAAATTAAAAATCTATCGCCACCTTTATAATAAAATGTAGTAGGGTGAAATTGAATATATTCCAAATTAAAACATCGTGCACCTGCTCTCCAAGCTAATGCAAGTCCGTCACCAGTAGCTTCTTCAGGATTAGAAGTATGAGTGAATAATTGTCCGATTCCACCAGTTGCTAAAACAGTATTTTGAGCTAAAATTGGATAAACTTCTTTGGATTTATTATTTAAAGCAAATACACCAAAGCATGCTGGTTTTTTGTAAATATCTTTACTATTTTTGGAATGATGCGAAAGAGTAAGTAAGTCAACAACTGTAGTATCTGTTTTAATTTCAATGTTGGGATGTTTAATTACTTCTTGAATTACAGATTCATGAATTGAAAGACCTGTTTTATCTTTTGAATGAATAATTCGGTGTTCAGAGTGGGCACCTTCTGCAGTCAAGTCAAAATGGTCACCATTAATATCAAAAGGAACTTTACATCTTTTTATTAAATAATCTTCCAAAATAGTTGGACCTAATTCTGCTAATTGATTTACAGCAGGAGTATAGCTATGATAATCTCCAGCTATTTCAATATCATTTTCTAATTTTTCAGGAGAGTCATTAAGACCTTTATAAATAATACCACCTTGAGCGTATTGTGTATTTCCGCTTAATAAACTTTCTAATTTTGTAAGAATTAATACTTTTTTCCCTTCATCTCCAGCTGATAAAGCTGTTGTTAGTCCAGCTAATCCTGAACCAATAACTAAAACATCTGTTTGTTTCATTTATTATTTTGTCCTATTAATTTTTTTATTGATTAATAAAGAGGAATTAATTAATAAATTATTTATTCTAAATTAACATTTTAATTAAATATTTATTATTCATGTCATCATTTATCTGAATTATAATAACTTGATTTCTATTATAACTGCTTTTAATTTCAATATTTTTATTCCATAAATCTAATTTAAAATTATCAGAAATATCTTTGCCTAGCATATCGAAAATTATAATTTTGGAAATATTTAAATCATTAATTAATTTGATTTTATTATCTTGAATCGTGTATTTTATCTCATTATGATTAAAAGCAATATTATTTTTCATAGAGAATTTATCTAAAATACCTAACCATAAATCTTGTTCTTGTCTTGCATAGTTAATAGCCCATATTGCTATACCGGCAATATTTTTTTCATTAACTAAATCATATTTTAAGCTAAGAGTAAGACTGTCATCGAACCAAAGTTGATAAAAATTTGCAGAATCGCTATATCGCATTTTCTTTGTTTTAGTGTATGTATCGAATTCAGCATCATATTCTTTCATTAATTGTTTTATGTAGCTATAAGTATATGCTGTGCCGCGACTTAAAGTATTGGATCCCCATTGCATATCTTCAACCTTCCACATATAGCCATACCAAGGTGTTCCTAATAACAATTTATCAAATTTACAACCGGAGCTCAAGATATCGTTAATAGATTTTGTTACGTTATAATAATTTCCTTCAAGAGGAGCTACAGCACCAGCATTTGGAGAGCCACTATAGCTATAATCATAACCCATCATTACGACATAATCAACAATTTCAGATATAGCTTTATAGTCCCAAGATTTATTCCAATCTACAGCTGGTGCAGCGATACTTAAAATAGATTCTTTGCCTAATAATTCAGTCATTTTGTTTCTGAGTTTAGTCAAAAATTTAACGAAATTTTCCTTTTGACTTTGGGGGATACTCTCGAAATCAACACTAATACCATTTGAATTTCTATATTTAACTTTTTCAATTAAATCAAGAATAAGAGTATCACAAATAGCGGGATTTTCTAATAAAGATTTATTTTCAAAGCTACTCATTAATGCAACTAGTAATTGCGTCTTTACTCCATTATTACGTGCAGAATCAATTACAGAAGTTGTGTTCCACCTATAAATATTTTTGGCTTTTCCTGTTTGATAATCAGCTTCGTAACCGAAATAAACTAAAATATCTAAAGCTTTCCAGTTATAATATTTACATAATGAATCATTTGCCCATCCTGTATGATAGCCCAAAACTAATTTGTCATTTTTAGGGATTATCATTTCCGCCGATATTTTAACTAAAGATAGTAATATTATGATGATTAAGAGTAAATATTTTCTCATATTTGATTAAATAATTAATAAAGTATGTAATATAGTAAATTTCAATTAGATAAATTTATAATTCTAAAAATTTATTTCTTGTTTATTTTAAAATTTTTGCATAATTTGCTAATCTTGTTTTTGTATTTAGAATAATTAGATTTTCTTATTTTTTCTTTAAATTATGACTTTAATAACATCGTTAATAGAAACACAAGAATTTGCTACTTTGCCACCTGTAGCGGCAAAAGTATTGCAACTATTAGAAAATGAAGATACTGACATTCGTGAAATAGCTGAAATAATTGAAGCAGATCCTTCTCTTACACTTAAATTACTAAGAGTAGCTAATTCTCCTTTGTATGCTATGAGACAAAATGTAACATCTATAAGACAAGCGATTGTTACATTAGGTCTAAATAGATTAACTAATATTGTGCTTGGCGTTTCAATATTCTCGCGCTTTTTGATGAAATCTAAAAAGGAAAGTGCAAGTATAATGGATAAATTCTGGTGGCATTCTTCTTCTACCGGTATTTTAGCAAAAACATTAACTAAAAAAATCGGAAAAAATTATAAAGAAATGGAATTTATTGGAGGTTTATTGCACGATATTGGTAAGTTAGCGATGCTCCAATTTGACATTAACAAATATGCACAAGTAATAGAAAAGATAGAACGAGAACAAATTATGGATTGCGAAGCAGAAATTGAAATATTTGGAGTTGATCACTTAGAGGTAGGGGAGCATATAGCTAAACTTTGGAAATTACCAGATGAATTAGTAGATATTATTGGTCATCATAATAACCCTGATTTGATAGATTTATCTAAAGAATTAATTTCAGTAGTCCGAATGAGCGATTTATTCTGCGAAATGTGGGGAGCAAGTATGTATGAAGGATATACTTTAATTAAACTAAACGAGACAAAACCTTGGATGATTCTTACAGAATTAAACCCAGAAATAAAAGATCTAGATTTTGAAAAATTTACTTTCGAATTAGAAGAAGAATTTAAAAAAGCTAAAGATTTTCTAAATATTATATCTTCATAGATAAAATAAAGATTTTTATATTATTTCTATATTCCAATTTTTCTTTTGATAATAGAAATATCATGACGTAATTCTGGTAAATTATTAATTACTGCTTCGATTTTAAAAGCCTTGTATCTCTCTTTAATCGGAATACCAAAATATTCACCTGGTTTCTGAATTGATTTCGATACACCACTTTTTGCCATTAACGTAACATCATCACAACTTGTAATATGACCTGCAATTCCGCATTGACCTGCAATTCTGTTTCTTTTGCCAATCTTGGAAGAGCCAGAAATACCAGTTTGAGCGACTATAGCCGAATTTTCTCCTACAATTACATTATGAGCAATTTGAACTAAATTGTCAATTTTTACACCTTTTTCGATAATTGTCGAACCAAGTAAAGCACGATCAATCGTCGTATTTGACCCTATTTCTACATCATCTTTTATTATTACATTACCTAATTGTGGAATTTTAATGTAAGAACCATCTGGGTTTTCCAAAAACCCAAATCCATCAGATCCGATTACTACTCCTGAATGAATTATACAATTATTACCAATAATGCTTTCATCATATAGTGTAATATTAGGGTATAAAATGTTGTTATTTCCAATCTCTACATTATCTAAAATAACACATCCAGGATAAATTATTGTATCTTCAGCAATCTTACAATTATCTCCAATTACACAATTTGCTCCAATATAAACAGATTGATGTATTTCGCAATTTTGACCAATTTGCACTGAAGGATGTATGAAATTTCTCTTATTTTTCTTATTTAGTTCATCAATTTTAATTAAAAGGGTATAAAAGCTTAATCGAGGATCGTCAGATAATATAAAGTTAAATTTATTAGAAAATTCAGAATAATTAAAATTTGAATCTACAATAATACATCCACAATTAGAAGTAGATAAATATTTACTATATTTATCATTTGCTAAAAAAGTTATATCATTTTCCTTAGCATCCTCAATTCTATTAATTCCACTGATAATTTTAAGTGGGTCTCCGATGAGCTTGCATTCTAATATTTCAGAAATTTCAGCTAAAGTATTTTCGTTTTTGAAAATCATAATATTCTTTATTTTCTTTCAATTTTTAAAGGTTGTCTTTCTGGAGTATCTGCTTTATGTTGGATTTCTGAAGGAACTTCAGTCTCGACTTCAGTTTTTTCTTCGCTTGCTTGTGTACGGCGTTTTCGAGTACGAGAAGTAGGTGTTGATTTGGATTGTTTATCAGGATTATTGCGAGGATCCATTTCGATTTTTTTATTTAATTCTGCCTCTAATTCAGAAGTATTTACTCCTAATTCTTTTAAGACTTTTAATGTGATATCATATTTAAAATTCGTATAAGTTAGAGGTTGGATGGATTTATCCCAAACAATATCGATGTCATTTTCGGCGGCAACTTTTTGAATTGCTGCATAAATTTTTTCTTCAACTGGAGTTTGTATTGCTAGTACAATTTTTTCGTATTCGCCACCAATTGAATATTTTTCTTTAGAATATTGAAGTCTTTGAGTTCGAAGCTCTTTAAGCTCATTATTACTCTGAATTTTTTCATTCTCTGTCCAAATTAATCTGTTTTTTTCAATTTCAAATTCTTTGGCAGTAATAGTTTGGTCTAATTCTTTTATCTCACGTTTCCATTCATCTTGAATAGTCTGGATACGTAAGTCAGCAGCTTTTGCTTCGGGGAGTGATTCACGAATTTGGTTAGTTGATACGAACCCAATTTTTTGGGCATATAAATTATTATTTGCAATAAAAATGCAAATAAATAAAGTTGCTATGCTTAGTATATTTTTCATAATTTAATATAAATTAGTTTATAAAAATTAAAGTAAATGAACCATCCCGAGAGCAAAACTGACTAATTCGAAAATCTTTTTATTTACTTCCGCGTTTCATTTTATCAATTACTTTAAAAGTAATATCAAATTTTTCTTCTGAATATAAAAGACCTCCATTTGCTTTATCAAAAACGAAAGTTAATCCTTCATCAGTAGATACAGCTGTAATTGCATCAGATACTTTTTTTCTGATAGGGTCTAAGTATTGATTTCTTTTATCAGTGATTTCAGCGAATTTAGCATCTCTATATTTATAAAGATTTTGTTCAGCAGCTCTGATAGCTTCTTCTTCGGATTTTTGTTTATCAGCAGCCATCATAGATCTTTGTTTTTGGAAAGATTCAGCGCGAGTCATCAATTGAGTTTGCATAATTTGAAGAGTATCTTGATAAGCTTGTTGTAAATCTTTTAAATTTTTGTCAGCGCTAATTGCTTCAGGCATTTCGCGGACTATTTTTTCAACATCACATACACCAATTTTAAGAGTTTTGCTTTGAGCATTTGCATTGCTATTAAAACCTAGAGTAATCATAATTGCTATAAGAGATATAGCTAAAGAAATTCTTTTCATTTGAATTATACCTATTTTATTTATTTTAAAAAAATGTTTTTCTTGAATTTATTTTACTTAAATGATTATTGTCCATTTAAGTGAAATAAAAATTTCCATCCAGATGGTTTAGGATCGTCAATTGTTGGATCGAATCCGTAACCATAACTAAAACCAATTATACCAATTGGATTCATCATTAATTGTACGCCTACACCGGCAGCTCTATTTAATTTAAAAGGATCAGTTTCATCTAAATTTTTCCAAACGTTACCTGCTTCAGCAAATAAGAATACATAGATTGGCATTTGTCCTTGAGAAATAGCAAATCTTAATTCAGCGACGTGTTTCATCATTACTCTTCCTCCATATTTTACACCAACAGATTCATCAGAGTAACCTCTAAGGGGTGTAATATCGAAGCCGCCTAAACCATTTCCACCCATTCTATATAATTCACGAGGAGAAATTGCATCTTGGTATTTAAAGCTGTGAGCATAACCAAAATTAGTTGATAAATTAAAAACTAATCTATCTAAACCATCAATTTGTAGAAGTGGTTCATTAAATTCATAATTAAATGTTGTTTTTAGATAATCAGTTTCTCCAATACCTACTGCACCCATTGCCCAATATAGACCTAATGCGAAGCGAGAGCCTGCAGTAGGGAAGAATGGGCTATTTAAACTTGAGCGAGAAATAACTTGACCAATAGTAATTTCAGAATATTTACCAATTCTATAATACATTGCATTATAGGCATTAGCGCCAATATCATTCATTTGAGCTCTAAAAGTCCAATCAGCTCTGAAATAATCATCTGGCCATTTTAATCTTTTTCCAATATTAAAAGCACCTCCGGTTTGGCGGAAATTAAAATCAGAATAATTATATCTTGTGTCGTATAAATTAAATCCAATTGAAATTGGTTTATCAAATAACCATGGTTCTTGCAATCCAAGAGAAATAGTTTGAGATCTACCGAATCCATTTTCATAATTAAAATTTAAAATTTGACCACCACCACCTTTAAGAGGTTCAGTAATTGAGAAATTCCTAAAAGAAACACCAATTGAAGCAGTTAAACCATAAACGCCGGCATAACCGATAGACATATTCAAAGTCTCTGTAGATTGTTCAGAAACATTATATGTAACATCGACATTTTCTTCATCAACCGGCATAACTTTAAACTTATATAAAGATTCAGGAGAAAAATAATTTAACATTCCTAAACTGCGTACACTTCTAATTATAGCAGCACGTGAAAAATAATCTCCAGGACGAGTAAATAACTCCCTTCTAATTACTTTATCTCTTGTTTTTCCATTACCAGCAATGTCGATTCTACGAAATTTTACTCTTTTGCCTTCTTGGATTCTTAAATATACATCAATACTATCATTACCAATTCTTTTCTCTTCTTTATCAATTTGTGCATACATATATCCATTATCATTATAAAGGGAGAGGGCATCGGTGAAATCTTCATTTACTGAAATATTAGCTTGAATTTTTTCTTGGTCATATACATCGCCTTTTTTAAAGTCAAGTTTTCTAGCAATTAAATTATTTTGGAATACAGTATTTCCGTCTATATAATAATCTCTAAAATAATATCTATTTCCTTCATTCACCGTAATTTCAATATTTACTGCTTCGTTTTCTTCATCAAAAAGTAGAGTATCTTTAACTATATAAGCATCAATAAAACCTTCTTTTTTAAAGTATGATATTAATTTCAATTTATCATCTTCATATTCTTGGCTATCAAATTTTGCTGATCTCCAAATTTGCCACCAACTTTTTGTATGAGTTTTTTCAAAAGCGTCTTCAAGTTCTTTATTTGTGAAAAAATTATTTCCAAAAAATTTCACAGATTTTGTATAAAATTGTACTCCTTCTTCGATATTTACAAGTACATTTACAAATTTATTAGTATCAGTTGGTTCTTGTTTTATATCAATTTTTGCAAAGATCAAATCTTCTTTTTGATATGCAGTTTTTAAATCTCTTTTCGCTACATATAAATCCCATGGAGAAATAATATCACCTTTTACTTTATGGAATTCTTCAAAAATTTTCTGGTCATTGATTTCTTTATTTCCTGATGAAATGATTTTGTTTAATCTGTCAAATTCCTCTACTTTAATAATCAAGAAAATACCAACTGGTGTAATTTTATCGACTTTTATTTCAATATTTGAGAATTGTTTTCTTAGCCACAGATTTTTTAAAGCAGTTTGTAATTTGCCATCTCCCGGATAAATAATAGATTCACCCGGACGTAATCCGCTAACAGTTAAAATTGTACTTTCGTCTGAGAAAACATTACCCTCTACAGATACACCTGCTATTGTATAAGTATCTGGATTATTTTGAGCAATAGCATTGCCAGAAACAAAAATCAGGGTAAGGCTTATAAATAATAAAATATATTTAGATAAAACCATATTTAATCGCGGAAAAATAAATCAAACAGAAATGTTGTCAGCATTTAACAATAATAAAACTATTACACGATTATATGTAAATACCATGCATTATTTGTATTCTCATTCTACTGCTAGAAATCAAAAAACTATAGCGTATGTTTTTGAACTGATTCCTTTTATAAATAAAAAATATAATATCTGTTGTGAAAATATAGATGAAACAGATTTTAACCTTATTATTCCATTTGATGAAAAACAAATTTGCAAAAAAGTTGGATATAATCCGCATAATTATAAACAATTGTTTGATATGCTAAAATCAATTCAATTAAATAATCAGCAAGAAAGTATTATATATCAATTAAAATGTAGTTTGTATCCGAAGATAAATACAATTACTATAATAAATCCAAACTTATTATATGGTGGAGAAGAAAAAGATGAATGCTTAAAATTTATTCATAATTTGTTAGATGAGCAATAAAAATATTAAACATCATATTGACAGTAATAATATTAAATGTTATAATTAATTTGGAGATAAAACAAAAAGAGGTGAAGCAAATTGATTGTATAATACATAATATTAAAGTATACATAATTTTATGATAACAAATAAATAGATTTAAGTTTGAATTTTTAGTGGTATAATTTCACCATTAAGATAGGTCAATTTCATATTTATATAATTAAATATATAAAATTAAACTTAAAACATAAAGGAGAACAACTATTTGATATGAATACAAAAAGATTGAACAATAATGAAGCAGAGGAACAAGGAGAACATCGACTAGAAAAAGCAGAGCGTGAAACACATTATATTTTTAATGAAGCGGATGGTTATTGGATTGCCGATTCCACTCTGCCAAGAGATATACATAAGTTAGAGAAACAGCATTGGATTGAAACTAGTGTACAATATTATAAAGATGGTACAGTGATGGCAAAGCAATTTAAAGCACCAAGAAATTGTCTATCCCCTCGTGATTACAATCCCAATAAGCCAAAGAGAGAGATGAGCGCAGAACATAAAGCAAAAGTTATGGAAGCATTAACTAAAAGTCGTGAAAAGAAAAAACAAAATAAGAATTAATATATTAACTTATATTGTTTGATTATGCTTTTTGAATTTTAACCATTCCTGTTTGTAAATCACTTTGTTTTACTCCACCAGCCATAACAACCAAATCACCTTTTTGGATTAAATTATGTGATAATGCTTTTTCGATAGCTGAATCGTAATCAATGTTGACAGCACCATTAAATTGGTTTGTATCCATAATTGGTTTTACATTCCAACTTAAGTTTAATTGTCTGTATGTTTGTTCATGAGGAGTAACCGCAATGATTGGTCCATTTGGACGGTAGTTTGCAACTGCTCTAGCTGTAACACCTCTTCTTGTAATTGCAAGAATTGTAGCGTCTAATTGGTTTGCTGAAATACTAGCTGCATTTGCAACTGCACTCATAACATGAACTCCCAACGTTAGGTGGTTAGTTCCAAAACGTTTTTTGTAATTTATGCTTGCTTCTGTTGTTTCAGCAATTCTTGCCATTGTTTTAACGGCTTCGAATGGATAATCTCCCATTGCTGTTTCTCCAGATAACATTGTAATTGTTGTTCCATCATAAATTGCATTAGCAACGTCAGATACTTCAGCTCTAGTTGGACGTGGAGCCTTTGTCATTGATTCTAACATTTGTGTAGCTGTAACTACATGTTTTCCTGAATAATAACATTTTTTAATAATCTCTTTTTGAATTGGTGGCAATTCATTAAATGGTACTTCTACACCCATATCACCACGAGCTACCATAATTCCATCACTGGCTTCTACAATTTCATCCAAATTTTGAATTCCTTGTAAATTCTCAATCTTAGAAATAATTTTGATATTTCCGCCACCATTTTCTATTAACAACTTTCTTAATTCGTTTACATCTTTTGCTTCTCTTACAAATGATGCTGCAATATAATCAACATCTTGCTCAATACCAAATAAAATATCATTGCGATCCTTTTCACTGATAAAAGGCATTGATATTGCTACATTTGGTACATTAATACTCTTTCTATTAGAAATCTTTCCAGAGTTCAAAGTTATACAGTTTATTTTTACTCCATTAATACTCTCTACTTCAAATTCAACTGCACCATCATCAACAAGAATTCTTGTTCCAACTTTTACATCTTCGTATAGTGTGAGTAAAGTAACTCCAACAGCTTCTTCATTTCCAACAAAAGTTTCATCACAAACAAATGCAAATTTTTGACCCTTTTGTAAATTAACTGAACCTTTTTCAAATGTTAATGTTCTTATTTCCGGTCCTTTTGTATCTAAAATAATTGGGATAGGTAAACCTAATTCCTTACGAAATTTTTTTACCTTATTGATTCTTTCTAAATGCTCTGAATAATCTCCATGAGAAAAATTCAAACGAGCAGCACTCATTCCATTTAACATCAATTGTTTTATTCCATCATTTTGATCTACTGCTGGACCTAATGTACAAATAATTTTTGTTTTCCGCATAAATATAGTCCTCTCTAACAAAATCTATAGTTACATATAATTATTCACTATGTAATATATTTTATCTCAATTAAATATTATCATATAATTTGCCTTTATGCAATTGTATTGATACGTTTTCATTACCTTTTTCATTTGATGCCAGTAATTATTTTCCCAAGCAAAATTTTGAAAAAAGTTCGTTTAGTAAGTCATCATTATTTACTTCTCCAAGAATTTCTCCTAGTGCAATCCAGGCATTATTTATATCGACATTAATTATATCAATAGGCATATTATCATGAGAAGCTTGTAATGCTGATTCTAATGATGATTTAGCAATCTTTAATTTAGCTATTTGTCTAGCATTACCTATATATGTTGAATCAATTTGTGTGACTTTTGAAATTCCACATATATCTTTTATTTTCTTTTCTAATAAATTAATATCATCAGTACTGAAACTTGATGTTAATAGATAATCATCAAATTTATTTAAATTAATTTTTTTATCTAAATCTCTTTTATTTATTACGATTATTCTTGTTTTATCCCTTGTAAGTTTCAATATCTCTAAATCATTTTGATCTAATTCTGAACTATAATCAAAAACAAGTATAATCAAATCAGCGTCTTTAGAAACCGCTTTGGTTCTTTCAACTCCAATTCGTTCTACTAAATCTTCAGTAACTCTAACCCCGGCAGTGTCTATTAAATTTAAAACAATTCCGCCAATATTTATTTGCCCTTCAATAATATCTCTTGTTGTCCCAGCAATATTTGTGACAATAGCTTTATCTTCTCTTAATAAGGCATTTAATAAACTAGATTTACCAACATTAGGTTTACCAATAATAGCGGTTTTTAATCCATTTTTTATTATTCTTGATATCTCGGCTTTATTTAATATTTTATTCATTTCTTCAATCGACTCAATTAGAATTGGTTTTATTACTTCATTTGTTACTTGAACCTCATCTTCATATTCTGGATAATCAATATTTACCTCGATTGAAGCAATGCATGTTAACAATTTATTTTTGAATTCTTCGATTACTTTTCTAGTTTCGCCTAATAAACCATAACTTGCCATTCTCAAACTACTATTAGTTTGTGATTCAATTATATCCATTACCGCTTCAGCTTGCGTTAAATCAATTCGACCGTTTAAATATGCTCGCTTAGTAAATTCACCAGGTTCTGCAAGTCTTGCTCCTCTTCGAATAACTAATTCTAAAATCCGATTTGTAACAAAAATTCCCCCATGGCAATTTATTTCCACTACATCTTCCCTAGTAAATGTTTTTGGTGCTTTAAATATTGAGATTAATACTTCATCTACAATCTCATCATTATCTAATATATGTCCATAATGAATTGTATGGCTTTTTTCTTTGGATAGCAGCTTGTTTCCGTTTTTTGATCTGTAAATCCGGTCAATTACCTGAAAGGCT
>CALLXS010000122.1 GCA_937875295.1 uncultured bacterium
TGATCTATTTAAGGAAAGCAGAGATAGATCTTGAAGAATGGAACGATTTCGTGCTATGGGGAAGTTACGTCAAAGCACACCGATATTGGGCACAGTTTTGCTGAGCGAAAACTGAACCCGTCAATTTATCATTTTCTCCAGGACTTCATGTGAAAAAAGAAACTCCATCAGCTTTGCAGACCTGACAAAGAGCATTTTGTAGGGAAGGTTAGTTTTTCAGTTATTAACTTTTGTAACATTATATATATAATTATTAAATTTTTAGTTGTCAATTTATTGCTATTAAATTTTATTAGAAGTCACGGAGGATTAAGGTACAAAGATGAAAGAAGAGTTGAATGCAAAAGTACACCTGCAAGATAAACAGGAATTCTGGACTCAATATGGGTTTAAAGGAATTGCTGGCATCCAGGTGTTTTAAAACATCAATCGAATCTTTCGTGTCTTCCGTGGTTATAAATTAAGTTCAAGTACTTAGATGGCCCATCTTTAATGGAAGAATTATACCCCTATTTCCTTTATTCTGTGTTTTCCGCACTTTCGGTGGTTAACCTTTCAATTGAGATTGGGAAGAAATAGTGATCCTTAACTATAAAGTCGACTGGAACAATGATTCATAGCCCTGAGCTCTTCCCATCCGGGGCAAAACAAGCTCAGAGCCCTGAACTTTTCCTTTTCGTTCAGAAACTTAGCTCAATATCCTGAACTTTATTTCTTTCTTTAGTTTAGTATTTCTTTTTATATTTTATTATTTCTTTCAGAAATTTTATACGAAGAAATAATTATAATAAAGTATATTATAAAATTCTAATTATTCTCTCAGTCATTGGAATAATTTTAATTGCAGTTAGGTTTACTGATAGGTCTTATAATCCCAATTTACCTAATTTGACTTGGTTATCATTTGCTTATATTTCTTTATGGTACTTACCTAAGTTAATAATTATTCCATTCTTTTTCATTAAAGATTTGTTTTTAACAATTATTCGTTTAATTCGCAAAAGAAAAAATGATTTTTTAAGATTAAATAAAAAATTAAATAAACGCTTACAAATTTTTGGATGGATTCTAGTTTTAATTCCATTTTTAATAGTTGCTAAAACTGAATTTTTTACTTCGCAAAAATTTATTGTCAAAGAAGTAAATATCACAAGCTCAGACTCTAACTTTAAAGATTTAAAGATTGTGCATATTTCTGATATTCATGCTGGATCATTGAGAAATAGCTCTAAGATGATAGAAGTTGCAGAAATAATTAATAAAAATTTGCCTGATTTTATTTTTATTTCTGGTGATTTTGTTAATAATGATCCAAATGAAATGCAAAACATTTCTGAAGGTATAAAAAAATTAAAATCAAAATATGGTATTTATGGCATCTTAGGGAATCATGACCATTATATGACAGATGAAGAACTTGAAAAGCTAAAGCATTTCATTAAAAATACTGGAGTTGATTTGCTTATAAATGAAAATAGAAAAATCAAAGTAAATAATACAACAGTAAATATTGTAGGAATTGATGACTTAAGTTTTGGGAATAATTATGGAGACGTTGATAAAGCTCTTAATGGCATTGATACAAGTTTTTATTCCATTATGCTTGCTCATAATCCTAGAAATTGGAAAGAATATAATTTTATCAATAGAGGAATAAATCTGACTTTAAGTGGTCATTCTCATGGTGGGCAAGTAATGTTTGATCTGAAATTTATTAAAATAATTCCTGGGGAAATGGCTTATGATGAAAATATGGGTTTATATAAAGAAAAAGGAAAATATATTTATGTAAATCCTGGTTTAGGGACTACTGGACCACCTATCAGGATAGGAATTCCACCAGAGATTACAATAATAAATATTAAATAAGTAAGTTTGTTAATTTCTCTAATTTAAAATTATTTTATCTCCATTTTTTAATCCATTCATAACTTCTATGCTATCGTTTTTGATATTGCCCACAGTAATATTTCTTTTTTCAATTTTATTGTTTTCTAATAATAACTTAACATAAGTATCATTTTCAATTTTAACCGCTGAAACTGGTAAATAAATTCTATTATTTTTAGTTTTGGTATCTATAAAAATAGTTAAAGAGTCTTTTATATTAATATCTTTTGTTTTATTAGGAAATATTATTTCATTTTCATAAAAATCGTCTTTTTTATTCACTTTTCTAAATTTTCCGAATTTTCCTTTTATAATTTTATCGTTAATTCTAATTTCAGGTGTTATATCTTTAGAAATTAATTTATAACCAGTATCAGAAATATTTATTTTTGCTTTAATAGTATCAATTTTAGAGATTTTCAGCAATACTTGGCCTATTTCAATTGATTGTCCCTTTTTTACTGAAATTTCTGATATTACACAATTAAATGGAGCAGCTACAGCAGTTTTTGAAATAAAAGAATCGTACTTTTTCTTATTAATTAGAAATTGAGTTTCAATATTGATTAATTCTTGTTTGTTAATATCTTCATCTTCAAATTGTTTTTTAGCTTTTTCAAAATTATTTTTAGAATTTTTATAATCACTTATAATTTTATTATTTTCAGCAGTATTTGAAGATTGATATTCAAGAATAATTGAATTTTTAGCAACTGTATCCCATTGCTTGAAGTTAATTTTACTTATTCTATCATTTATTTTAGCACCGATTTCATGTTCTTCAATTCCAAAAGGGCTTACAATATATTGAAGAATTAAATTTGAATCAGAAAAGGTAACAGTGTAATAATTAATAGAGTCTTTTATTTGTTTGCTTGTACTATCAATTTGAATATTTGGTACATTAATTTCTTCTTTATTGTTGCATGAAATAGCAAACAATAAAATGAGAATACAAATAACTACTCTTTTCATTTTTTTAAAATGAGTTAAATTATAAATTATAAACGTGAAATTCTATTTATTTCAGCTTTTAGAGTTACTACATTGCTTGAATTAGAATCAGTTTGAGTATTCTTTTTTGATTTACTCTTTTTCTTTGAAGTTTTCTTTTTAGTAGAGGTTGTATAATCTTTCTCTAATGTATAGCTAAATTCTTTGACTTTCAAGGAAGTAAGAACATCTCGTATATTACTTTCTCTTTGCTCTAAGAACTTTTCGAGTGAAGGATTAATAGAAGAAGTTTTTTTCTTTGTTTTTTTTGTAGGTTTGAAATAAGTATCAGCACTGCTTATTTTGATATTTACTCTTACTTTATCATTGACAAGTAGGAAATTTTTCAATTTTAGTAATTGTTTCAATCCATCAGAATTAACAACATTTGAATTTGGAGAGAATGCGTTAATGGAAAAGATTTCGGAATTGAGTGATAATTTTTTAAGTTCATAATTTTGCTTTATTTCAGTGTAGTTTGTTTTATTTCGTAAACTTAAAATTATATTTTCATCTTGTAGGAAATAATTTTGAGTAGAAATTTGATAATCATGACCTAATTTTAAAATACATTGAAATTGTCCATTTATTTCGCTTCTAGATTTTGTTGTGTTGCCTAATTCATCAATAAAGCAAATTACAGTTTGTACTGGTTCTTTGCTTCCATTTTCATAGAGCATACCTGTAATTAAAGCTACATTTTGATTTTGTGCAATTGTATTTGTTTGATAAAAAGTAACAATTGCAAATAACAAAAGAATATATTTAGCAAATGAAAATTTATTAGATTTATGCATTTTTTTTACCTCATTTAATAATATTTATTTACATATAAATTTAAAGTACGCAAATTAGCAATATTTTAATTATTTTTATATACTTATTTTTAGGTATTTTGTTCCATAAAATTATTACTCTATAATTAATGAATATTTCATATTTGTCAACATTTTATCCTTTTCGTGGAGGAATTTCACAATTTAATGCTTTATTATATAATGAATTAAGCAAAACAAATCAAGTCAAGGCATTTACTTTTAAAAGACAATATCCTGAAATACTATTTCCAGGTAAAAGTCAAATGGTGCAAAATTATGATAAAACAATAAAAATTAATTCAAATAGAATTTTAGATTCTATTAATCCAATTTCATATTATAAAACTGCTAAAGAAATTAATATATTTAATCCAAAATTAAATTTAATGAAATTTTGGATGCCATTTTTCGCACCCTCTTTGGGCAAAACAGCAAGATTGCTTAAAAAAAATGGTACAAAAAATATTACAATTTTAGACAATGTCATACCTCATGAGGGCAGAATAGGGGATTTGTCGTTAATAAAATATTTTATTAATAGCAATGATGCCTTCATCGTTATGAGTAATTCAGTAAAAAATGATTTATTGAAAATATCACCAAATGCAAAATATAAATTCCTAGAGCATCCAATTTATAACCAATTTTCAGATAAAATTAACAAAGATATTGCATTGCAGAAATTAGAACTTGATACTTCAAAAAAGTATATTTTATTTTTTGGATTTATTAGGAAATATAAAGGTTTGGATTTACTTATTAAAGCAATGAAGTTTCTACCAAATGATATTGAATTAATCGTAGCTGGGGAAGTATATGGTAAGTTTGATGAATATCAAAAATTAATTGAGGACGAAAATTTAATTAAAAGAATACATTTATTTACAAATTATATAGCTGATAATGAAGTCTCAATTTACTTTTCCGCTTCAGATGCTTGTGTGCTTCCTTACCGGTCTGCTACTCAAAGTGGAATAACCGGAATTGCCTATAATTTTGATGTGCCATTAATTGCTACAGATACCGGTAGTTTGAAAGAAGTAATAGAGCCATATAATTGCGGTGAGATTATTCAGGAAATATCTCCGGAAAGTATTGCTGATAGTATTTTAAAATTTTATTGTAAAGATGCTAATTCCTTTAAAACAGGTATTCAGAAATATAAAGATATTGCAAATTGGTCATTTTTTGCAAAAGGAATATTAGATTTATATAATGAGATTATTTAAAGGAACTCTTAAATTCCTTTAGATTTAGCTTCGTCCCATAATTTATCCATTTCTTCGAGTGACATTGAATTTAGGTCTTTATTTAATTCTTTAGCTTTTAATTCAATATATTTAAATCTATTTGTAAACTTATTATTTGTTTTCATTAATGAATCTTCTGCAACAATACCTAAATGCCGAGATAAATTGACTAATGCAAAAATAAAATCACCAAATTCGTTTGATGTTTTTTCTTTGTCATTATTTTCTATCTCTGTTTTTAATTCTTCTAATTCTTCATATACTTTGTTCCAAACATCTTTTTCATTATTCCAATCGAAGCCAATTCTTGATGCTTTATGCTGTATTCTTTCAGCTCTTAGAAGTGAAGGCATTGATTTTGGTACTCCGTCTAATACAGAAATTTGTCCTTCTTTTGTCTTTTTAATTTTTTCCCAATTTCGAGTAACATCAGATTCGTTATCTATTTCAACATCAGCGAAAACATGTGGATGACGAATAATCATTTTATGAGCATTTGATTTTATCACATCGAGCATATTAAAATATCCATTTTCTTCGGCGATTATACTATGCATTACAATATGTAATAATAAATCTCCTAATTCTTTAGCTGCATCAGTATATTTTTTATTATGAATTGCCTCTATAAATTCATAGGTTTCCTCTATCATAAGAGGAGCAATTGATTCAATAGTTTGTTCTTTATCCCAAGGACAATTTTCCCTTAATATTTTTACAATTTGATAATATTGAATAAAAACATCTGATAAAGATTCAGGATTTTCTAATTTAGGTATTTCGATATTCGGCATTTTGTTTATTTAATTTTCTGATTTGTAAAAATATCCATTAAAGAATGATTTAATTGTAGTTTTGTAATCGTCAATAGATTTGCTTCTGTAAAGCCATTTTAAGAAATATGCAAATGGTCTTAACAATCTAACTATTAATTTCCCATGTAATACATCAATAGCAATTATATTTCTTATAATGTATTTATGTTTCCAATTAAATACATTACTGTCGATATAATTAAGTTTTCTTTGCATTTTTGCGTTTGTATTTACTAAAATATTAGCTCCAGCTTTTTTAGCACGAATAAAATATTCAGTATCATCACCATATATAAAAAATTTCTTTTCTGGGAAGCCAATTTTTTCAATAATATTTCTATGAATAATAGGTCCTTCAAACGTTATTCCATTTGCTTTAATATATTGATTAGCTAAATCTTCTTTTTTGACAATTCCGTTCCATAAGCTTTTAAATGGGTTTGATAAATTAAAATCAATGCAGTCATTTAAAAAAGCATCTCCATTTGGTAAATATCTTAGAGGAGTTCGAATAGTATTAATATCAAAATCTTTGATTAATTCTTCTAAACAATTTAATTCGGGAATTACATCATCGTCCATAGTCCAAATCCAATCGTAACCAGACTCGAATGCAGCTTTAAATCCAGTATATTGACCACCGGAGCTGCCTGTATTTGGTTGAGTAATGACTTTTAAATCATCTTGCGAATCTAACCATTCTTGAGTGCCATCAGTTCCAGAATTATGAATAACAAATATTTTATCAACTTTATAAGTTTGATTTTTAAGTGAATGAATTACTTCCTTTAAGAATTCTAATCTATTAAAAGTAATTACAATTACTGCGATTTTACCTTGCATTATATTTTTTGCATTAATATCCATTTTTTACTTTTAATAGAATTCAAATATTAATTATATTTTTGAATAAAATTTAATAATACTTCTTCATCGACAGACCAGTTATATTTTTCTTTGAAAGCTTTAAGAGCATTATCACTCATTTTTTTCGAATAATTTTCAATAATTTTTGAAATTGCATTTTTGCACATTTCCGGAGTGCTACAATCATGATAAATACCGCAATTGTATTCCTTAAGTATTCTCTTCATTGGTATTACATCAGAACATAATACAGGTTTGCCCATTGCAAAATAATCGAATAATTTATTTGAAATAGTGGTATTTATAAATTCATCATTTATGTATGGCAATATTCCTATGTCACCTTGATTAATAAATTTACATAGATCTTGATGATTATAATTACCAAAGAATTGAATGTTATCTTTATTTTTTAATTTAGTAGTAATGGTTTTCAAATTATCCAACTCTGTACCACTTCCATAAATCTGTAATTTATAATTAATTGAAGAATCTTGACAATACAAATCAAATCCAAGAATAAAATTCTCTAAATTTCTTTCTTTAGAAATATAGCCCATATAATTAAATATTAAAGGTGAATTATTGAAAATTGGTTCTTCGTTAAACCAGCTTGAAATAGGGGTATTATGTACTATTGAGAGATTATTTTCATTATAATTATATTTTTGGATTATGCGATCTTGATTTTCTTTACACACAGTAATCACTCCGTTGGAATTATTTACAGCATGCTTTTCGAGTTTGTGTATTAATTTTAAATTATTAATAAGAAATCTTCTAAATGGTGTTTTAGTGTATTTTTTGAAATTGACAACTGCTGCTGCGTAATTCTCTGCCATATCGATAATAATAGGAATATTAAGTTTTCTTGTGATAGGAGAGACCTCAGTCATCAAGAAAAATTCTCTGTTAATTATCAAGTCAGGCTTTATTTGAGTGATTTTGTCCTTTAAGAACTTTTTCCAAAATGGGTTATATGGAATAGGAATATACTTTTTAAGATTATCATTATATCCATTGCGAATAATCTTAATTTTATTAATTATTTCTTCAGAATTATTCTCATAATTCCAAAGGCATAAAATGGTAACCTCGTAACCATTATTTATTAAAGATTCGCAAATTTTTTGAATCCGAATCTCAAATGGATAAGGTCCTTTCCATATATAAACAATTTTTTTCAATTTGCAGTTTCTTTTTTCTTTTTGTTTTTTTCTCTTATAAATTCGATAATTGCAGGCATTAAAGAAATTAAAACAATGGTAATTATTGCAATGCTAAAATTGTTTTTTATAAATGGAATAGTTCCAAAGAAATAACCTGCATAAACCAATCCTGCTGTCCAAAGCAATGCTCCAAGTAGATTATAAGTAATAAATTTACCATAATGCATTTTCCCAATACCGGCTACAAAAGGAGCAAATGTACGAACAATTGGTACAAATCTAGCAATAATAATAGTCTTAGCTCCATATTTTTCATAAAAATTGTGAGCTTTTTCTAAATATTCTATTTTTAGGAATTTATAATGCCCTGTAAAAACTTTTGGACCTAAAAATTTCCCAATAGAATAATTTGCAGTATCACCTAATACTGCTGCAACAAATAGTACGACAAATAAAATATGTACATCTAAAGCACCAATTGCAGCAAATGTACCTGCTGCGAATAGGAGTGAATCTCCGGGAAGGAATGGAGTAACAACTAAACCCGTTTCGCAGAAAATTACTAAAAACAATATTATATAAGTAGCAGTGCCATAATTTCTTATAATTTCACCTAAATATTTATCTAAGTGTAGAAAAATATCGACTAATTGATTTATTCCAAATTCCATTTTATATTTTTATTTTTTTCTAAATATTGATTTAATGAAAATATCAATATCTAATGATATTGAATAATTAAGCAAATAATGCTCGTTTAATTTATCAATTAAGGATTGATTAATTAAATTTGAGTTAGCGATATGCGCTAATCCTAATATACCTGTTTTATAATCTTTATAATTATTAGATGGATAAATACCAATTAATGTATATTTACCTATCAATAAATTATATAAATTATTAAATATTTCTTTATTTTTTATTAAATAAATTAATATTGAAAATGGTAAAAATAAAGTCAAACCTAATATAGATATTAGGATATCTACTATCCTTTTATAAAATCTTACACGAAATCGATTATAATTATACGTTGTATTTAAATGATTATCTTTGCTAGCTATTTCATCGATAATGCGAGATGTAATTACATCATCATATTCTTTTGCCAAATGAAATCTTACATTTGTATTATTGTATTTAGAAATATAATTTAGAAATTCAATATTAGATATCAAATTATTATTAAAAATAATTTCAGTCAAATTATACTGTTTAATTAATTTATCTAAGTAATCAATATTACCAATTGTTCTTAATTTACTATTATTTATTTCGTCAGGTGATAGAGAAATATAACCGATTAAATTAGTATTTTGATTATCAGTAAAATTTGTATTTTCAATGATTTTATCAAAATCTTCAGTATATCCAACTAACACAATGTTTTTATCTGCTTTATTTCCTTTAATTCTATGATTGAAATTGTATATCATTCTAATAATTGAGCTAGCAATTATACTAAATGTAATTGTCATTAATAGTACTCCTCTGCTGAAAGCATACTCCTTAAAATAATACGTCAAAGAGGAAAGAACGAAAAATGAAATTAAGTATCCTAAAAATGCTCTTTTAATTGACTTGCTATTCTCAAAATATTCTCCAATAGAAATCATTGAAACAAAAATAATAGCAGTCAAAAAGAAGAAAACCTTAGGATATGCATAGCTTGGGAAATTCAAGAAATTATCAAATCTAAGATAAGTAGAAATTAGCAAGAAAATGTTAGCTAAAAGTAAATCCAAAACAATAAACAATATATCAACTTTGTATTTCAATAATATTGAAATAAATTGTCTGATTTTAATTCCTATTTTTAGGATTAGGAAATAAGGAGTGGAATTATTTAAATTTTTCTTTGCAAATATTTCCATTGCTTCATAAAAGTGCTTAAGGTCATTAATAGAGCTTCGTTTAGTGCTTTCACCTTTATAATGTATGATTGAAGTTGTATGGACGTAAGCCACTTTATAACCCATTTTTTGAGTTCTATAGCATAAATCTAAATCTTCTCCATACATAAAGAAATCTTCTAAAAATCCATTTAATTTTAATATTACTTCGCGTCTTGCGAACATAAAAGCACCGATTAAAGCATCAATGTAATAAGTCTCATCTACATTCCTAAAGGTCTGATTATATTGAGCAAATATTTTAGAATTGGGGAATAAATTCTGCAAACCAAATAATTTGCAAAATGCTACCCAAGGAGTTGGAAATCCTCGTCTGCAAGCTAATTGAAATGTGCCATCAGGATTCAATACTTTGCAACCTGCAATGCCGACTTCTTTATGCAATTCCATATAGTCATACATTACTTGCATTGTATCTTCTTGAATTATAGTATCAGGGTTAAGTATGAGGATATATTTACCTTTTGCTTCTTTAAAAGCAATATTATTAGCTTTACCAAATCCAATATTTTCGGATAATTTGATAAATTTTACATCTGTGAATATAGGCTCTAAGAAATCTATTGAATGATCTGTAGAATTATTATCTACGACAATAATTTCTATGGATAATATATCAATAGCTTTATAAATTGAAGTTAGGCATTGATATAAAAATTCTTTTACATTATAATTTACAATTACAATGGATATATCTATGTCTGTATTCAAAGTATTGAGGATAATTTGATTAGGGAAAAATGGGTTAATCAATTATTAAATATTGAAAATGATAACGATTAACCCTTTAAATTATATTTAACCAAAGATATTAATTATACCTTCACCACCATCGACTTGAATTGTTTGCCCAGTGATCCAATATGTATCTTCGCTCATTAATGTAGCAAGAGCTTTTGCAATATCAATCACGTGAGTATTTTCATTAAATGGATTTAAATGCTTTGCAGTTTCGAGCATAGGAGCAATTCCAGGAATTTTTCTTGCTGCAGGAGTATCTGTCACACCAGCCATTAAAGCATTAACTGTAATGCCAAATGGTGCTAATTCTACAGCTAATTGACGTACGTAAGATTCAAGTGCTGCTTTTGCTGCAGATACAGCTCCATAATGCTTCCAGACTCTTTCAGAACCTATAGAAGTCATTGTAAAAATTCTTGAATTCTTTACTAATAAATCAGCTAAGAATAAATCTTGTGTCCAATAAACTAAACTATTAGCCATCACATTTAGAGTCATTTCTATTTGTTTTCTTGTGATCATAGTTTCTGGTTTTTCTTTGTTAATGAAGTAAGTCATTGAACCGAAAGCTAATGAATGAAGAACAACTTTAAGAAATCCTTTTTTATTTTTAATTTCTTTATCAATTTCAGAAATAACTTTTTTGCGTAATGTATCATCTGCTGCATTTGTATTAAAGAAAGTAACATCTACTCCAAATTTTTCAATTTCAGATTTGATGCTTTCAGCTCTTTCTTTTCCGGCACCAGTGTCCATGTGAACGCCAAAAATATTTATTCCTCTTGAAGCTAATTCGAGTGCAACAGCTTCTCCGAACCCACTTGAAACGCCTAATATCAGTGCGTAATCATTAGTTTTTGCCATTTTATATTTTCCTATTATTTAGAGTTATCTATTAAATTTAAATTAACAAACAGCAAAATTAAAAAAAAATAACTATATTTTAAAATTTGGTAGAGATTTAAATAAAATATAGTAATAATATAAATCAATTTTAGTAATTTTATATTCTTATAAATCTGTATTTATAGCCATAGGAAAACCAAATGCTTCAAAATAAAGCGATTTTTGATTTTTACATCTTAAAATATATTTTTAATAAAAATGAAATGTTAAATTTCAGTGATGATTTTTATTCTACTGGAGTTAGTATTGATACTCGTAATATTGAAAAAGACAATTTATTTGTAGCACTCATTGGTGAAAAACAAGATGCTCATAATAGAGTAATTGAAGCATTTGAAAAAGGTGCATCAGCTGTAGTCATTAATAAAAATTGGTATGAATTAAATAAAGAACTCTTACAGAATAAAAAAATAATCATTGTAGAAAATACCTTAACTGCTTTAGGTCAGCTTGCAAAAGAATATAGAAGAAGATTTAATATTCCTATGGTTGCAATTGGAGGAGCTAATGGTAAAACTACTACAAAAGAAATAATTGGATATTTGCTTAGTAAAAAATATAAAGTACTTAAAACATTTGAAAACTTCAATAATCAATTAGGACTTCCTCTAATGATTTTTCAATTAGATGATACAATTGATATTGCAATTTTTGAAATAGGAACTAGCGAACCAGGAGAAATTGATATTTTATCAAATATTTTGCAACCTACAGCTGGTCTAATTACAAATATAGGAAAAGAACATTTAGAAAAATTAATTGACTTAGATGGCGTAGAATTAGAAGAAACTGCTTTGTATGGATATTTGACCAAAAATGAAGGTGTAGCATTTGTAAATATAGATGATGAACGATTATCTAATTATATAAAAATTTTACCTGAAGTATTTACTTATGGTCAAGATTCTAACTGCACATTGAATTATTCAATTGACTTAGATAATGAATTAAATTCTAAAATAACTTTTAAATATAATAATGAGATAGAAGTTGCCAATCTTAAGTTAAAAGGTATTTCTAATGCTTTAAATGCTGTTGCTGCTACTGCTGTCTCTCTTTTTTATAATATTTCTTTAAAAGAAATTGTCAATTATTTAAGTACATTCGAAAACACTGGCAGTTTCTCACATAGTTATGGTAGAATGTCTGTAGAGAAAATTAGTAAAGTTACTTTAATTAATGATACATATAATGCTAATCCTGATTCAATGCTTTCAGCTTTTAAAAATGTAGATTTAATAAACAGCAGAGCAACAAAAATTGCAATTTTAGCTGATATGAAAGAATTAGGTGTATCATCTATAGATGAACATATCAATGTTTTAAAAAATGCTAATGAAGTATTTGATAAAATCTTAATTTATGGCTCTGAATTTGAAAAAGCAATTTCTTTAACTGATTTATTAAAAAAAGAAAAATTCTATTTTTGTGAGAATCAAGAATCAATTATTGCTTATATTAAAAATAATTTAAAATTGAATGAGGATTCTTCAATAATCCTTGTAAAAGGATCACGATCTATGAAAATGGAAAATATCGTTGAATTTATTAAATCTGAAATTAATAATTAAAAAAAATAAAGTATAAAAATGTTATATTTATTGTTTGAATGGTTAAAATCTTTTTCTGATTTCCCTGGTCAAGGTTTATTCCAATATCTGTCTGTAAGAGCTGTTGGAGCAGCGATAACTGCACTACTTATGAGTGTGGTAATTGGTCCGAAAATTATAAGATATTTGAAAGATAAACAAATCGGTGAGCAAGCCAAATTAGAATTAACTGGCGTTGGACTTCATCAAGGTAAAACAGGAACTCCTACAATGGGTGGCTTAATTGTTTTGATCTCTTTTCTAGTTCCTACGCTTTTATGGGCTGACATTAGTAATATATATTTGATTTTAATCACTATTGTTACTGTTTTATTGGGAATTGTTGGTTTTTTAGATGATTATTTAAAGGTTATTAAAAAGAAGAAAAAAGGATTAGTTGGAAAATATAAAATAGTTGGACAAGTACTAGCAGGGATTATTTTAGGTGGAGTGATTTATTATTGTCCTGATTTATTTTTCAATAAATTTGATCAGATAAATACATTAACAACTATTCCATTCACAAAGAATTTTAATCTAGATTTTGGGATTTTGTATATTCCGGTAGTTATATTTGTTTTGACTGCTACAAGCAATGCAGTTAATTTAACTGATGGACTTGATGGATTAGCAATAGGAACAGTTGGTATTGCAGTTTTTGCACTAGCTTTAATCAGTTATTTCTCAGGAAATACAATTTTTGCTCAATATTTGAATATAATGTACTTACCTGGATCTGGTGAATTAAGTGTATTTTCTGCTGCAATATTAGGAGCAGCTCTTGGATTTTTATGGTTTAATACATATCCTGCACAGATTTTTATGGGTGATACCGGTTCGTTAGCATTAGGAGGTGCTATTGGGGGTTTGTGCATATTACTAAAAAAAGAATTGTTATTAGTAATTTTAGGTGGAATATTCTTTGCTGAAACTTTATCTGTCATAATCCAGGTCTCATATTTTAAATATACTAAAAAGAAATATGGAGAAGGCAAGCGATTATTTAAAATAGCACCATTACATCACCACTTTGAGAAAATTGGTTGGCACGAATCAAAAATTGTAATAAGATTTTATATAATTGCTGTAATTTTAGCTTTATTAACTATGGCTTCATTTAAGGTGAGATAATGGCATCTACTATCCAAATATTTGGCACAAAAAAATGTAAAGATACTCAAAAAGCAATTCGATATTTTAAAGAAAGAAATGTAAAAACTCAGTTTATTGATTTAAATGAAAAAGGATTAAGTAAAGGTGAATTAGAAAGTATTCTTAAAAATATTTCACTAGAAAATTTGCTTGATACTGAAGGAAAACAATTCAAAAAAAGAAATTTAGCATACATAACTTATAATCTCGAAGATGAATTATTAAACGATCCATTATTGCTAAAAACTCCTATTACTCGATTTGGAAGATTTGCTGAATTAGGTATAAATCCCACAGCTTGGAAAAAGTGGATAGAAAGTAGCAATAATTAATTAAAAAAACTAAAAGCCCTAATATGGGCTTTTAGTTTGTAATATCGAAATGATTATTTATTGTTATAATATTTCTACTAATTTAATCTCAAATATTAAATCTTTGCCTGATAATGGGTGATTTGCATCAAGAGTAACTATATTCTCATCGAATTTTTTAATATATGCTAATAATTCCTCTCCTTCTGGATTAGATAACACTATTTCACTTCCAGTATGCAATTCAATTTCCTTTGGAAAGCTTGAAGTAGGTAGATCAAAAATTAAGTTTTCATCAATTTCACCATATCCTTTTTCTTTTGGGATTTGAACTGTTTTATTATCATTTACTTTTAACCCCAAAACAGCTTCGTCGAAGCCCTCGATTACTTGATTTTCTCCAACAGTAAATTTTAGTGGATCTTTTCCATTAGAATCATCGAATATAGTTCCATCAAGTAATTTACCAACATAATGAACTAATACTGTATTACCTTTTTCAACTGTTTTCATTTATTGCTCTTTCTTTTTATATATAAAAATTATTTTAAAATTAATTAATAATTGGAATTATCTTATCTATAATATTATTAATATTATCCAAAATTTCCTTAAATTTGATTACTTTTAATATTCAAAATGTATTAAATATTACTTTCAGAAATTTAGATTACTTTTTAATGTACAAAGATAAAAATAAAATTATAATATATTTTAATTTTTTAATATTTTTATTCAATTTAAATCTTTATTCTAATCAAGATTCTACTAAAATTGATTCTTCAGGTTATTCTGTTCCACCACTTAAATCACATGGACTTATTTCGCTAAATAGTACAAATCAACGCTTAATAAACAAAAGAAATATTTCTTGGGAAAACTATTTTAATTTATCAGATATTATTAAAATGAGATTTCCTATATATAATTTAGATTTAGGTCAATATGGAGAAATCGAGCATTTATCGCTATTCGGAAGTAAAAATAGAAGCAATTCAATTGCTTATAATGGAATTCAATTATCAAATCCTTATTTGTTAGCTCCTTATAATATTAACAACTTTTCGCCTGAGTTTTTTGAAAATATTGAAATATATACTGGTTCAGACGCAATTATTTTAGGAAATAATTCTTCAGGTATGCTCATAAATATGCAAGAAATTATTTATAATTCTCGAGAACCGTATACTAAAATATTTTATAATCAAGCTGGTGGGGAGTATATTTCAGGAGATTTTGTATTCGCTAAAAACATTTCTGAGAGAATGAATTTATTTCTAGGTCTCAGATCTCAAACTGCTGATAATCAATTTGCAAATAATAAATTTGAATTTTGGAATCTGAGAGCTGGGCTTAGATTTAATATTGATTCTATTACAAGTTTATCATTAGTTGAAAATTTTACTAATCATAAACTCGAAAGAAATGGAGGAGTAAGTAATTCAATTACAGGTGATGTTTTTGATAATATTACATCATTCCCCAAATTATTAGCTACTTCTGAAAATGAATTTTTACATCATTTAAATCTTACATTTTCAAGAGAATATGAGCAAAACAAGAAAATATTCACTAATATTTTCTTTTCCCATAGTTTAAATGAGAATAATTTAGATTCAATAATTGATTATCCAAATAGTACGATTGATAATAATTTCTCTCATTGGCATACAGGAGTATTAGCAGGAATTAGCTCATTTATTGGATTTTTGGGATATGATGCCGGAGTTGAATTTAAATATTCGCATTATGATAATTCAAATTTCTTTAAAAGTTTAAATACTATAAATTCATCAATATATGGACGTGGAATTTTAAATTTTACGGAAAATATTGTATTAAGTGGTGGAGCTAGATTTACTTATTATAATAATAAATTATATAAAAATTATGGTTCTAGCTTAAATCTAAAAAAACTATTAAATAGTAGATTTGATTTTTCATATTCTGAAAATTTACCAGGATTTAATTTTAATAATGAATTAAAAGAAACTAATATATTAGCATTTTACTCTTTAAAAAAGTCAATTGGAAATTTATTTTTTGCAGGAAATATTTTTTATAGAAAAATCAATAATTCATTAATATATTCATCAATTTTAGAAAATAATTCTGAATTATTTGATTTAAACTATAACAATATTTCAATTAATGGATTATCGTTACACATTACATATCAATTATTTACTGGATTTAATATTACCTTGTGGAATATTTATCAACAGAGTTATGTAAATAGTAATATTAATAATGATTTACCTAAATTTAATAGTGGTTTTGACGTTAATTATTCAAGAAAAGTGGGAAGATCAGAATTTATTGCCGGCATTGATGGTAGCTTTTTTACAAAACATAATTCTTTTGGATTTTCTCCAATTCCATTAATTAATAATTATTATCAAACGCAAATAGAGAATAAAACTTCATACGATGGCATTAATGCTTATTTTATTGTCAGGTTTGGTCAATCAGCTTTTGTAAAATTAACAGCAGATAATTTATTAAATTCTAATTTTTATTACGTAAATTTGTATCCAATACCCGGAAGAAATTTTAAAATAAGTTTATTCTGGGAGTTTTTTGATTAATTTCTTCTTATTTCATTTCTAATCAATATTATTAAACAATATAATGTACTCCAAAGTAATTTCAGCAGCAGTTTTCGGTATTAATGCATTTCTAGTGGAAATTGAAACACATTTAGATAACGCTCTTCCGAGTTTTACAATTGTGGGATTACCAGATTCTGCTGTAAAAGAATCTCGCGAGAGAGTAGCAGCAGCTATAAAAAATTCAAATTTCATATATCCTTCAAAAAAAATCACTGTTAATTTGGCACCTGCCGATACACGAAAAGAAGGTAGTGCTTTTGATTTACCAATAGCATTGGGAATAATTAGTTCTATTGGGTTAATCTCATCAGAAGTTTTTACTGATAAAATTATTTTAGGAGAATTATCTTTAGATGGCACTCTAAGACCGATTCATGGTTCGTTATCAATTGCATTAGAAGCAGCTAAATTAAAATATAAAGAAATTTTATTACCTAGTGAAAATGCAGAAGAAGCAGCACTTGTAAATGATATTACGGTAATTCCAATCGAATCGCTCACTCAAGCTGTAGAATATTTATTGGGTAATGAAAAAATTGAAAGAAAAATTGTAGATTTAGATAAAATATTTGAAGAAGGATTAAATCAAAATATTCTAAATTTATCTGATGTAAAAGGACAAGCTCAAGTAAAAAGAGCTATGGAAGTAGCAGCTGCTGGAGGGCATAATATTTTAATGATTGGTCCTCCGGGCAGTGGTAAAACAATGCTAATGAATGAATAAACTTCATAATCTCTTTATAATTAATTATTTAGTACTATTTATATCAATACCAATTTGCACAATTTTATACTATTTTCCTGTTTTTTCTGCCTCTTTTTACTTACTTTTACTTACTTTCTTTTACTTACTTTCTTAGAAAAGTTATTTTTACATACTATTTATATCTGTATTTTTACATACTTTTTTAGTAAGTATATTATTTATTATTATTTACCATTGCGAGTATTTGCTCAGCATTTGGTATTTGATTATAATAATTTTCACGGACAACAAGAGAATGCCCTGCTAAATAAGCACATATATTAGGATTAATATTTAATTCTTTTTCCCAATAATTTATTGCTACTTTACGCATTGAATGGAATGTTGAACCGTCTGGAATATTTAAATAACGTACGATATTAGTAAAGTGGTGTCCAGGGGTTGAATGATTAGCCCACATAAATAACCGTCCTTTATTGAAGTCTTTATATTCAGCTATTTGATTAATTATTTGCCTACCAGTTGGAATTAAATCAATAGGGAATTCTCTTATTTTTGGCAATTTATGATTAGACCGCTTTCCATCAATAATAATTTTATCTTTTAATATTAAAGATTTTCTTTTTGAATGATCATATTTAATAAATGGTGCTTTATCAGCATCCCAATAAACATTAAACGTTTCATTTGCAGTTTTATCCCAACTGAATTTTTTTTCCTGTTGAAATCCTTTTAGAATCAATTGAGACCTGATCTTGTCGTCCATTAATGACTCTATTGAGCGAGTTAAATCCTCTTCTGAGAATGGATCGAATAATATTCCTCCATTACCTACAACTTCTGGAATTGAACTGGTTTTGCTGGCAATTACTGGACATCCAAGAGACATAGCTTCGAGTGGGGGAATCCCAAAGCCCTCGTATAATGAAGGATAGATAAAGCAAAATGCTTTTTTATACAAAGCAGCCAGAAAATCATCCGAGCCATTTACATGAATAACTTTATTTAAAAGATTAAATTTATTAAGTAAACTTAATTCATTTTCATTGAAGTTACCTCCCCCAAAACAAAGGAGATTAAAATCGCCTGCAAAATGAGTTGCATAGACATTCAATAAAAATGAAAAGTTTTTATATCCTTCTCTATTCCCCACGTATAATAAATAAGGCTTAGTCAGAGAGTTTTTCTTCGCAAATTTATCCATATTAAAAGACTTAAATGTATTTAGAGAACTTCCGTGATAAACTACCCATATCTTCTCTTCAGGAACATTATAAATTCTTATAACATCTTTTTTAGTGTTCTCAGAAACACAGATTATTGCATCAGCAGCTTTGATTGATAAACGTTTGTATTTTATTGTTGGATCATACTTACTAAATTGATTTTTGTATAACTCATGAATCATATCATGTACTGTTATAACGATAGTGGACTTTCCAAATTTATCCAAATCTTCCCTATAGTATGTAGGATGAAAAATATCTAAATCAGCTATGTGAGAATAGGCCAGTTTAAACCAGATTGGATTTAATCTTATTGCGTTATAGGCGTATTTTATAGAAGGTATTTTGTATCCCCTATATAAGGAAAAATTAGATTTATTTTCCGACAACTCATATTCATTAATGTGAAAACCTTCGAATAACTTAACAGATATCTCTTTGTTTAATGAAATTCTATTGATTAGTTCATAAAAATATCTTGAAATACCCCCATATCTTTGAAGGCTGAAGATTGAATAATCATATAAAATATTCATATTTTCACTTTGTTTTTATTTTATTTTTTAAAAATATGTATCGGTTAGATAAAGCAGATTTTAATTTATACGCAACAGATTTTAATTTTAGAATTTCATATTCTTTTTTATATTGTTTTTTACAGAGTATATGCATAAAGTCTGAAAATGATACAAAATTATATCCTTCTAGTTCTCCAAGCCGCACTAAACTTTTTTTCGACCATAAAGTAAAATGGCCTGCATCTGGATTAAGGTACCACCAGTCATCTATATTTCCTTTTGCATTTTCTGTTAACTGCGTCGTGAATATTAGAATTTTAGGATAATTAAATTTTATTAATATCTCCTCAATTTCCTTTGATGAATTCGTAAAGTGCTCAAACACTTCAACCATTATAAGTACATCTGCTTTAAATGGTTCGTTTATATAATACATTTTATCTAAGTAAAGGTTATTTCCTAGGAAAGGTTCATAAGCGCAAATAGTATAACCTGAATCGATAAGGGATTTTGTAAGATATCCATTCCCTGCACCAAAATCACACATTTTCATTTCTTTTAAATTTAGTCCTCGATTTAAGAAATTTATGAACTCTAACACTAATTCTGCTCTTCCTTTCCAACCAGTATCCATATCTAAAAAATAGCTTTCATTGTAAATCTTAGAAAGATTATAATTCTCAGAGTCTGAGGCTACTATTAATCCACAATCTTCACATTCTATGTAATCCACATTTTCCTCTAATAAGCGTGAATACTTAGAGATTTTATTGAAATTTTTGGATCTACAGATACATTTCATTTTGGGGTTTAAACTCATTCTACCACCATATCCATTTAAAATACCCAATGAATTTGATTGATTCAATTCTAGGTCGTGTCCTTGAGTTCTTGATTAATTCCGAAAAAGCGTGTATTCCTCATGCATTTAAGAAAATGTAGAGAGAGCCTTCTACATATGGTTTTCAATAACTCACGCCCATTACCCAATTCTAAATTGGTTCCAAAATCCACATTGTAATGTCATCACTCTATATGGATTTTATATCTCAAGATCAGAAACTCGATTTCTTATTCAAAAGATTGATTCAAAGAAGCAAACTTTGGGTTTTAAGATTAACTCGCCTTTAAAATACTTATGTTAAAATCTTTTACTAAATATTTACTATGAAATAATTTACTCAAGTTATTGCTCCATTAGAATATTGGTCGAAAAGCTACTTTGTTAAAAATAACTCGATGAATATAAAATATTTGTATTATATAACTTAAAGATTTGGAACCAATAATTCTAGAAATTTATCCTTGCCCTTAGATAAATTTAAGTTAAGAATAATTGCTTAATTATACAGTTATCAAGCCAAATGAAAAACATTAGGCTTGAATGCGATTTTCAATAAGAAGTAGTTCTAAAGTTTATAAATGCACTTCGATAGTTAGAAAATGGGTTTAAGTTACCTGCTAATAGCAAAAAGCCAAGATAATTTACTTAAAAAGGTATTTCAGTATACTTCTCAATTTATCCACTATTTTCAGAAATATTGGTTTTGTAGATAAACTCTTTTCCAATTTTTCTGTATACCTATCGGCCACGCAATCACGTAGCATAAATGGGGGATGAAGTAGAGGAAATTTAATTGGCCCGGCCTCTAACTGGGCAAGAATATTTGTTTTCGTTGTATGAGTTGCAGATTCCCCAAAACCTATATTTGATACTAGGTTTACATTGGGCAAAATTACCAATGAGTTTTGTATCCAGGATGTAAAGACCCACTGGTAGTCCCATGTGTCAATTTTTCCCTCATATACATTATCAAATATTTCTGTCCAATGCTCAACACATTCTTTTTCCCAAAGGTAGCCATAAAGCCAGTTATCTCTTCTAATTTTAGGCCATAATTCCATGTTTACATCGTAATTCCTCCAAACTCTCCGCCAAGAAGCCCATCCCCATATGTGAGGATATCGAGAAAAGTAATAACTGTATTCTGTGCGCTTTCTTCCAAATTGGAAATTATCTCCACTAATCATACAAATCCTTTTATCTTCTCTGTACTTATCCAAAAGTTCTTCGCAGAATCTGAAAAAACTCGCATGAGGCAGGCAGTCATCTTCAAGAATAATACCTTCTTCCTCGTTTTCAAAAAACCAGTCGATGGCGCTACTTACTGCTATCTTACAACCTAAATTTTCATTACGAAAGAGTGTTTTGAGTTCACAATTCCAATCTACATTTGTAACTATAGCCTTTACTTGTTTGATATTTTGAGCATCAGTCTCATTATTCTCTCGTAGTCCATCTGCGGCTACATATAGCTTTGCCGGCCTTGCTTTTCTTATAGCTTCAAAGACCTGCTTTGTCGTGTCAGGACGATTAAATACAAGGAAAAGAACAGGAGTTTTAAGTTGATACGGTGGTACAAATTGATTGTCTGGCATCTAGACCACTTTCCAGTAACTCTCTAAAATATTTAATTGTTTTCTTTAATCCATCATCTAATTTTATTGTCGGATGCCACCCCAGTTCCTTCATAGCTAAATTAATGTTAGGATTACGTTTTAGAGGATCATCCTCTGGCAAAGGTTTATAAATAAGTTTACTATTTGAGTCGGTGAGCTCAATTACTTTCTGTACAAGTTCTAGAATTGTAAATTCGCCAGGGTTTCCAATATTTATTGGCCCTGTAAAGCCTTCACGAGAGTTCATCATAAGGACTATGCCTTCAATTAAGTCATCAACATAGCAAAAGCTTCTTGTTTGCGTTCCTTTTCCATAGATGGTTATATCTTCACCCTTAAGTGCCTGCACAATAAAATTACTTATCACTCTCCCATCATTTGGATGCATCCTTGGGCCATAGGTATTGAAAATTCGTACCACTTTTATATTCAAGTCATATTGACGCTTATAGTCAAAAAAGAGCGTTTCAGCACATCTTTTCCCTTCATCATAACATGCTCGCGGGCCAATGGAATTTACATTACCTCGATATTCCTCTGACTGAGGATGAACCTGTGGATCTCCATAAACTTCAGAAGTTGAAGCTTGCAGGATCTTTGCATCCAGTCTCTTTGCAAGATCTAGCATATTAATTGCACCCATTACTGAGGTTTTTGTGGTTTGCACAGGGTCGAATTGATAATGGACTGGACTCGCTGGACAAGCGAGATTATAGATTTCATCTACTTCCAGTGAAAGAGGGAAATTAATATCGTGTCGAATAACTTCAAAATAAGGGTTATCCATAAGGTGAACAATGTTTCTTTTTTTTCCGGTGAAAAAATTATCTACACATATAACTTCGTGCTCCTCATTTAATAAACGTTCACATAGATGTGATCCTAAAAACCCAGCTCCTCCAGTGACTAAAACTTGTTTTCTCATGTACACTCCTTCAAATCTATCTTTATCTGATATTTTGCTTTGAATTCGTGCGTTTTTAGTTAAGTGAAAAATCATGATAAATTATATTAGGGGATCTAAAAAGCTACCTAAAATTACCAAGCACATAAACGTTTTATTCGTTATAAATTGCTTAATTATGTTTTTTCTTTCAGAAATATATTTTATTTTGTCTAAAATTTTATTTTCTCCTATTTAAAGCCGTAAAATTAATGGGGAAATTCTATATCCTTTAGTATATTTACGGAACTTCTACTTATCCCAATAAGTGAAGATTACAAATTGAAATTACTTTCAAACATATTAAAATTTTTCTATTTGCAATCTACCAGGCAAATCTTTGCACAATATAAAACAAAAGAAAGCTTTATAAAAAACTGATAGAAAAATTAAAATCTTTAATCGAGAATTAGGAATAACTTAGACCATTTAGATCTCTTAGAAGACGTGTTTAAGTTGTCCAAAAAACATTCGATGTGGAAAATGATACGATATACGATTCAAAAACGAACACTACTACCGAATTTGGAAAAAATGTAGAAAATTTTTATCGATTCTAGTTTTTAACAATTCACACCCATGACCCAAAACTCTTAATAACTTGTTAATTCCTCTAACAGCAAGAGGTTCTTTACTATATTTTCTATAAAATTTCTCGAATTCCAGCATAACATCTTCACGTAACTTGATATCTTTTACAAAATTACAAGTCCTCTTTGCTTTTGATACATCATTTTCAAAAATATTTGTTACTCCGCAATGCGTTCCCGTTCCATCGATACCAATATTATCAACATAAGAATAGCGAGGATGAACAGAATACATTTGCTGCTTGAAATGAGCATAGCTAAATCGTATAGCCCAGGAGTCAATTTTTCCCTCCATTTGGGCTTTGAGCATATCTGTTAAGTCATCTCCTCCTCGATTGAAGAGTTTTTGCTGTTTTGGATCGCCTATGAATTGTTTAAAGTCCTTGACATCCCAGTCGACAAGATTCCACCGGTTGGCCCATGTAGCCCATCCCCATGATGAATTTCGATAATTCAAGTAAACATCATCTGTAAAGTTTTTGGGGAATTTCATGCAGGTTGGCGGTAGATTATAACCGCTTATAGACATGATTTCCTGATTTTCTTGATAGAATTTCAGTCCATTATTCATATATTGTAAAAAATAAGGACTTGTCACAAGGTCATCTTCTAATACGATAGCCTTGCCATATCCATTTACTATCTTTGTTACTCCATTAATTATAGAATTCGCCAGCCCACAATTTTTTTCTCGCTCTATGACCATGACTTTTTTAAATCCTTCTATTTTTTTGATATACGCACGTACTTCAGCAACGTGTTCTATCGCTTGCTTATTTTTGGGAGCGTCACTGTAAATAAACAGTTCACTTTCGTTTGCTAGTTCATTCTTTTTTAGTGCTTCCACTGTCTGTTGTGTATGCCACGGTCGATTATAGACAAACAGGACGACCGGAGCTAGTTCAATTTCATTCATTAATTTTCAATCCCTTTTCGTAGGCTCAGAAGCCGTCACAGAACCACTTCACATTATTTCTGAAGGGGTCTTGATTTTCAATCTCTTATTAATCAAAATTAAAAATCGCAAATTGAATAGGTTATTTTGCTATGGCCTCATAGTTCATTATTCAATTTTTGATCACTCATCATACCTTTCCATTCCAAGAGTGGGGCGATAACACCTTGTCGTTTACTAGTCCAATAGGGACTGTCACTCAGTCCACCCTGGATATGGAGACTCAGTGTTGGTGCTTTTTTCCCTGGTTCTGTAATCCACGTTTGATAACGAAGGGAAGCACGTAATTCAATGGTGTAAATTCCTTCATTTAAAAATCTTTTTGGGATTTTCGTTCTTAGTATAATATTTCCTTGTGAAAATCGTGGCCACTTAGATTCTTCCTGGTCATTGAAATATGAAGTATATACTGTTATTCCATCTTCATTATAAATAGAATAACCAATTTCCAGTGCCGGATTCAACCTATCTATATTTCCTTCAATTTGAATCCAAATGTCTTGATTATTAGATATTGGATTGATTAATGTATTACCAAAAGAATCTGTAATAATAAATTTATATGGTTTAAACCAGGGATTTTCAAACTCATTTCCATCGTTAATCCATTCTGACAAGGGCACTCCTTCCCTATATGGCGATAAATAATCTTTAACAATTTGACTTACGTTAGAACCTTCTTGTTTAATATTGCCTTTTTCAAGTAATATACAGGATTTGCACATTTGTTCAATTGCATTCATATTATGACTCACAAAGAGGACGGTTCTTCCTCCTTCAGCTACCTCTTTCATCTTCCCTAAGCACTTCTTCTGAAATTCCGCATCGCCCACAGCAAGCACTTCGTCCACCACAAGAATTTCAGGGTCAAGATTCGCTGCAACCGAAAAGGCAAGCCGAACCTGCATCCCGCTTGAATACCGTTTAACTGGTGTATCCAGAAATTTTTCGACGCCTGAAAACTTCACGATTTCGTCAAACTTCTCATCTATCTCTCTCTTCTTCATGCCGAGAATAGAACCATTAAAATAGATATTCTCTCTACCAGAAAGCTCAGGATGGAAACCAGTACCCACCTCCAGAAGACTGCCTACCCTTCCACGCATCCTGACTTCACCTTCTGTCGGGTATGTGATACGTGAGAGAATCTTAAGAAGTGTACTCTTACCCGCACCATTTCTGCCAATGATGCCAAGAACCTCTCCTTTGTCTACCTCGAAATTCACATTTTTGAGAGCCCAGAATGTATTATTCGGCCTGCGGCTGTTCTTTAGCGTCTTTATCGGATGTCTCACAGCAGAAGTAACACTTTCACATAGAGTCTTGTAAGTCGTGTCAATACCGATGCTGTACTGCTTGGAGAGATGCTTTACCTCGATTATCGGTTTTTCCTTTTTTGACGCCGCCATTTAAATCAAATCCGCAAAGTACTTCTCTGTACGTTTCAGGTACAGTATTCCACTCACAAAAATCACTACCGTCAGCACTGCTGAAATTCCAAGGCCAAGAAAATCCACTGAAGTATGCCCGAGCAAGCATGCACGATGAGCACTTATTAAACCTGTCAAAGGGTTCAGATAAAGCAACCACTTTAGGTTCTCACCCATAATATTTGCAGGGTATATGACTGGTGATATAAACATCAGCAGCTGAATGAAGAAAGGAACAATGAATTTCACATCCCTGTATTTCACACAGATGGACGAGAGCCAGTAACCAACTCCAGATACAAGCATGAATGTCAGGAGTATAATGAATGGCAACAGAAGTATTGAAATTCCAGGCGTAAATCGGTAGTAAACCATCATCACTGCAAGAATACTCATAGCAATTACATAATCAAGAAGGCCTGAAATACATGGTGCAGTAGGTACGAATATTCGAGGCATGTAAACCTTTGAGAGAAGAGGGGCATTGTCAACAAGACTATTGCTTGATTGAGTAAGAGCATTCGAAAAATAAGTCCAGAGGAGAAGGCCGGAGTATGAAAATATTGGGTAAGGCACTCCATCTGAAGGCATATGTGCAAGCCTGCCAAATATAAGAGTGAATACTATCATTGTAAAAAAAGGCTGCAGTAATGCCCATGATGCTCCCATCACTGTTTGCTTATACCTGATCTTGACTTCTCTCAGAGCAAGAAAGAACAGAAGTTCTCTGTATTCCTTGAGTTCCTGCCAGTTCAGATCCAGAAGCCCATATTTCGGGCGAATCACCAGTTCGTAGTCAGTTGAATGTTCAGTCATAGAAGAACACATTTACCTGTTTTTAGCTGTGGATTCACTCAGCTTTATTACACAGCTAATAAATATTTCAAGCCATTTATTTATCTTGAGCTTTTCGTTTTTTTATACTACTTAAGCTCTTCATTTAATTTGACTTTGATACCACTCATAAGTTTGTTCAATCCCATCTTTCAATGAGATCTTAGCTTTCCACCCAAGTGAGCTCAGTTTTGTAATATCGAGCAGTTTCTGCGGAGTACCGTCAGGTTTTGAAAGGTCTCTTCTAATTTCACCTTTAAACCCGATAATTTCTTTAATCAATTCAGCTAGTTCACCTATCGTAATATCTTTCCCTACCCCGATATTGACAAATTCTCCAATTTCATCCGCATTAAAGTTTTCCATCAAAAATACACAAGCATCTGCCATATCATCAACATGCATAAACTCCCTGAGAGGCTTTCCTGTACCCCACACAACAACCTCAGGTTCGTTATTCACCCTGGCTTCATGGAATTTCCTTATCAATGCAGGCATCACATGCGAAGTTTCAAGATCAAAATTATCATTCGGACCGTACAAATTGGTCGGCATTACCGAAATGAAGTTGGTCCCATACTGCTGGTTATAATGCTTGCAGAGCCTGATTCCTGCGATCTTTGCGACTGCATAGGCTTCATTGGTTTCTTCTAGAGGACCGGTTAATAGATATTCTTCTTTTAAAGGTTGAGGAGCGAGTTTTGGATATATACAGGAAGAGCCGAGGAAAAGCAATTTTTTCACTCCATATTTGTAGACGGCGTGGATAATATTTGATTCGATCATCAGATTTTTGTAGATGAAGTCGGCAGGATGGGTGCTGTTAGCAAGAATTCCGCCTACCTTTGCTGCGGCTAAGAAGACATATTCTGGCTTTTCCTGTTTGAAGAATTCGTTTACCGCCTGCTGGTTTGTAAGGTCAAGTTCTTTGTGAGTGCGGAAAATAATATTGGTATAGCCTTTTGATTCAAGTTTTCTTTTAAGGGCTGAACCAACAAGTCCCCGGTGGCCGGCTACATAAATTTTAGAGTCTTTGTCCATCTGATCGCCTTTAGTTTGAAAAGAGAATCTTCTGAAGATTTTACTATTATAGTTTAGCTTATTATAAGCTTTTCAAATTTAATTTGGAGTTCTCAGTCAGTTTTTCTTCAGGTTTCTGACAGGCTGCTAATTTTTCATCGGGGTAGTTTTTCAGAATTTCTTCCTCGTCGGACTTTATCATTATTTTTACCAAATCTTCCATTTTGACTTTTGGTTTCCAGCCAAGTTTCTTTCTGGCTTTTGAGGAATCGCCGATAAGAAGTTCTACTTCAGTTGGCCTGTAGTATCCAGGGTCGACTTCAACTATAATATTACCTGTACGAGAATCAATTCCTACTTCTTCTGCCCCTTCTCCCTGCCAGATTATATCGATCCCGAGTTCTTTGAATGCCAGTTCGATAAATTCGCGGACTGAGTGAGTTTCGCCGGTTGCTATAACGTAATCATCGGGTTTTTCTTGCTGGAGCATGAGCCACATGGCCTCTACGTAATCTTTTGCAAAGCCCCAGTCTCTTTTTGCATCAAGATTTCCAAGGTAGAGCCTGTCCTGCATGCCGTATTTTATCTTTGCAGCGGCCATTGTGATTTTTCTGGTGACAAAAGTTTCACCGCGGATAGGGGATTCGTGGTTAAAGAGGATGCCGTTGCATGCAAAAATGCCGTAGGCTTCCCGGTAGTTGATTGTGATCCAGTAAGCATACAACTTGGCTGCTGCATACGGGCTTCTCGGATAAAAGGGAGTAGTCTCTTTCTGAGGAATTTCCTGAACTTTTCCGTAAAGTTCGCTGGTTGAAGCCTGGTAAAATTTAGTTTTTTTTTCAAGGCCGAGGATCCGGATTGCTTCAAGCAACCTTAAAGTCCCTAATGCATCCGAATTTGCCGTATACTCCGGGGTCTCAAAAGAAACCTGGACATGACTCTGAGCTGCCAGGTTATAGATTTCATCAGGCTGGACTTCCTGAATAATGCGGATAAGGTTTGTTGAATCTGTCAGGTCTCCATAGTGCATGAAGAAGTTTACGTTCCTCTCATGGGGATCTTTGTAGAGGTGATCAACTCTAGCTGTATTAAAAGAAGAGGACCTTCTTTTTATGCCGTGGACAATATATCCCTTATTCAGAAGAAATTCTGCAAGATAAGCCCCATCTTGGCCTGTGATTCCGGTAATTAAAGCAGTTTTATTCATGCAAAACCTCATATTGCATCAAATAACTAATTCCATTAGTTGTCTGCATTTTGAAATACTCAATTGTTTACCTCAGTCCTTCTCTTAATTAGCTTTCGGTTCCCATACAATCAGTTCCTTAGCCTTGCTGACATCTAGCCTTCTTACTTTTGAACATCTACCGGGAGATACAACCTATAAAATAACTCATATAGTATAAATAATTTTATTAAGATAAATCATTCGGAAGAACGTTAAATAGGGAAAACTTCTAGCATCACTTTCTCCTACACGCATCATCAAACCTGACATATCCCCTTCGTCCACAAGCTCTCCTTAAAAGAACCTCAATAATCTTAAGCAGTACTTTCCCAAGATTTCAATTACGAAAAGCTTCTGAGCTTCATTCGTTACAACAAAAATTTCGGATATATCAGAAATCTCAAGGCACCAGAGGGCGGTTTTCTGAAAAGATAGATATTTCCAAATTTTAAAAATTGTTTGGGATATTTTTCCTAGCACATATTTCCCGGTTAAGGGGCCGGAGTCTTGTTCCCAAGCTACCTGCAAGAATTCTCGTATTAAGTTCAGTGAAAATTGTATAAATATAAGTCATCGCAGTCTAATTAGTATATAGAACATATCGAAACAACCTATTTTTAAAAAGTTTTTTAAGAATAAATAGATCGAGCCGATCATTGCACCTGAAGATATGATTATTCCAAGCAATATATTAAGAAAACTAGAAGTATATCAAGAAAACCATTAAATAAGCTTTCTCCGGAAAAATCATGACTAGCTGGAATACTTTACTTTCTCCAATTATGCGAATCGAACCTTTGCGCCGCCAGAGCCTTGTAACCCTTTTCACAACACTAGCTCTCACAACAGTCGGTTTTTTAAGTACAATGTATTTTGCCCACGCTGTTGGAGAATCAGTATTAGGAGCATATTTCCTATTTTTGGCTTACTTTAATACTTTAAACCTGATCTTTGATGGTGGTCTGGGAGGAGCAGCAGTTAAAAGAATTAGCGAAGGAAGAGAAATAGATGAACATTTCACAGCAGCTTTTGTGATGAGAATTCTTCTTGTAGGAATTTCTATAATTATAATTATTTTTGCCAGATCTATCCTTGTGAACATCGACCGGTATGGAGTATCTTCATGGCTTTTCATAGCTTTAATTATAGGCATATTCTGGAGTAGTGTGTCAAATGGGAACTACGGCTCAGGAAAAGTGGGATTAAATCAGACCTGTGGATTTATAAACAGTGCATCCTGTGTAGTTTTTCAGGTGATTGCCGTATACCTTGGCTACGGTGTAAATGGCCTTGCTGGGGGATTTATTTTTGGGATGATCGCAGCTACTATAATAGGATTTCGTTTTTTGGACCTCAGACTTAAAAGATTTAACGCCGGACATTTAAAAAGCATATTTTCATATTCTTTTTGGATTTTTTTAGCTTCAAGTGGAAGTCTCGTATTCAGCTATGCAGACACAATAATAATAGGGTATTTCCTTAAAACCGCAGATGTAGGGATATATAGAGTCTTATTCCAGTTTACAACGGCAGCAACCTTTACAACAACAGCTATGAGCACAGTCCTTTTCCCAAAAGTCAGCAGCTGGAATGCAAATGGGGAACTGGAAATGGCAGAAAACGCATTTTCAAAAGGTGTTACATACTCTTTGCTGCTTGCAGTGCCCGTTTTTGTGGGAGGAGTTTTACTTGGGGACAAAATGCTCTATTTCTTCTATGGAGAGAGTTTTGCACAGGGTGCTAAGACATTTTACGTACTGCTAGTAGTCCAGCTTGTGAATGTATTTATGTTTCTGCAAACAATGTATTTAAACGCTCTAAATCGGCCAAAGGAATCGTTTAAAGTTACAGCAGTCGCCGCTTCAGCGAATATTCTCCTAGACTTGATACTGATTCCAGTTCTTGGAATTATCGGTGCAGCTATTGCAACTCTCATTACCATGACCATGAATTCTTTTCTTGCGTACCTCGCACTGAGACGTATAATCAGCTTAAAGCTTGAATTCCAGGGAATAAGAAATATCCTTATAGCGTCTATAATAATGGGGCTGGGAGTTAGATGCTACCGCGTTTTAATACCCTTATCAAATATCTGGCTTACACTAATCCCAATAATGTTTGGTGCTATTTTGTACATTTTCCTGCTCTTAAAACTTGACACCAATATTCGTGATGAGTTGATACAAATAGGAAAACAGATAGGATTTCAGTAATATAAAAATAAAAAATCTAAAGAGTGAATCAGTTATTCTTTGATAAGAATCTCAGAAAGAAAAATATTACATAATTATTAGCCTTGTTAAAAGTTTATTGAAAGGATGGAACATGTAATTTCGATTTGAATGACGGAACACATGATCCTGATTTGTATAATTCACTTCCTTTCAACCCATCCGTCTTAAGACTTAGTTTATGCCTTCTGACACTTATTTTAGCGCCCTAACTTTGCCCACTCATTTTCTCCCGTAGACATCGTCAAACCTGACAATATCTTCTTCATCTACAAGCTCCCCTAGCTGCACTTCAATAATCTCAAGCGGCACCATTCCAGGATTAGAGAGCCTGTGCTTTTGTCCTGCCCTAATAAATGTGCTTTCCCCAGGTCTCAGGAAAAACTGTTGGCCATCCACTTCCACACACGCCATGCCTTTTACAACAACCCAGTGTTCACTCCTGTGGTAGTGAAGCTGCAGGCTTAATTTGTGGTCCGGGTGTACAGTAATATTCTTTATCTTGTGCCCTGGAGAAGCGTCAAGGAGTGTATATGAACCCCAGGGCCGGTAGACAGTTTGTCCAATAAACGCCCTTTCGTCCTTCCTTTCCTTCAAGTCGGAGACTATTTCTTTTACTTTCTGGCTGCTGGACTTGGGGCATATTAATAGAGCATCACTTGTATCAACAACAACCATATCCTGAACATCAATCAGGGAGACAATTTTTCCGCATTTTGAGTACACCAGGTTTCCGTCGGAGTTGAGCAGAAGGGGATCACATTCATGAATGACGTTTCCTGCGGGATCCTTTTCCAGCTCATCATAGATTGCTGCAAAGTTTCCAAGATCACTCCATTTTTGATCCAGTTTTACAACTGCGACCCTTTCAGATTTTTCCATTATTCCATAGTCAATGGAAATCTTGTCCACGCACGCATAAATCTCATTAATGTCCTTTCCATTTTCAAAACATGCAAAAACTGAAGGTGCATATTTTTTAACTTCATCAAAGAAAAACCCTGTTTCAAAAAGGAACATTCCACTGTTCCAGAGGCAGCCTTCCTGAATGTAT
>CALLXS010000123.1 GCA_937875295.1 uncultured bacterium
GAGTTTTTCACCTCTACAAAATTACCAATCCGGTTACCGTCTTCCACAATAGCGTTATTACGTAAATGGCTGTAAGGGCCAATGCTAACATTATTTTTAACCGTGCTGTTTAATATGTATGAGGTTTTTATTATGCAATTGTTTAAAATAACACTGTCTTCAATATAAGAATTGGGGTAAACTACCGTGTTGTCACCAATTTCACAATTTCCAACAATAAAACACGGGTATAATGTTACACCGCTTCCCAATCTGGCATTAACGCTGATAAAAGTTTGTGCCGGTGAGATTATTGTAATATTTCTTTCTTTAAAAATTCTTAACTGCTTTTTACTTAAAACTAAATAACTCATATTAATATTTATTTAATTTTTTATAATAATTCAAGATTAATTTATTTTTTTTGTTTTTTTATAAGTTCAGAATAATTATCATAAATAATCTTTACATTTTTATACCAAGTATGATTTCTTTCAATAAATTTTCGGGCAGCTTTTCCAGCTTCGTTTCTAAGATGATTATCTCTATTTAGTTTTAAAACTAAATCAGCAAATTCTTTTTTATTTTTTGCAATAAAAAGACCATCATTTTCTGTAGCTTGTATTCCTTCGGCTGCTATTTCTGAGGCTACAATAGGTAATTCCATTGACATTGCTTCTAAAATTTTTATTCTAATTCCACCTCCTACAAAGAGTGGGGCAATATAAATTCCAGCAGAATTTAAATAAGGTTGTACTTTATCAACATATCCTATGAAATCAACATTTTTTGAGTAATTTTTAAGAGAATTTGGGGCATCTTTTCCGAGTAATTTTAATCTAATATATGGGTTATTTTGATTAATAATAGGCATTACTTCTTCTAAGAACCAATAAATAGCATTCAAGTTATGTTTCCACTTATAAATAGTAGCGTGAATTAATTCATCTGGATTTTTTTTAATATTGTGGTCAGGTTTCCATTCATTTAAATTTACTCCTGCAGTAGAAATTATTACATTTGCAGTACTATTCATTTTTAGAGCTAAAGATAGGTCTTGGGCAGTAATCGCAAAATTAATATCCATTTTGCCGATTATATCGGATTCATATTTTTTTAATAATTTTGCTTGTTTGCTTACATAATAATATCGTGGATCAGTTTGTAGTAAAATGTCTGAATATCTTTTCCAAATAGTCCATTCGATATTATGTAAGCGCAATCCAATTGGGCATTTTAATATTTGTTGGCAATATAGACCTAAATCTGCCATTGCTGTATGATCACAATGAATAATATCGTATTTGTAATCTATCAAATGATGGTTAATGAAATTTTTTACATTTTTCGAATTATGTTTATCAATATAAATTGAGCGACTAGTAAATGTAGATTTTATTATTCTAGGGATACTATTTGAAGTACTATGTTTAATTGGGATAATTTTAGCATATTTATAAGCATAATCTGGTATATTCAAATCATTGTCATTTTCATAGAAAAAAATCAAAGTAACCTCTGCACCTAAATTTGCGAGCTCTTTCGTAATATTAGCTATTCCTATTTTTCCACCATCATCTTCAGGGAATGGGACACGAGGTGCTAGTTGTAATATTCTCATTTAAATTAATTTTGTTTCTTTTTTCTAACTAATAATTTTTTAACTATTTTATCTTTAAAATAAAGATATTGATATTTTGCTAATGAGCGACCGAGAGTAATCTCAGGAATTTTATCTTTAGGAACGACCTGTCTTTCTAATCTAATAGTATGCAATGCTGTAGAAATCATTGTTAGACAACCTTCGCATAAAGTGATAAATTTAAGACGTGAAGTAAATACTTGTACAATTTGAGAAGCATAAATAATTATAAATCTACCCAAGGCATTCCAAAATGGAAAATATTTCCAATTGTAACGGACAAACTGATTTGAAATTCTTATCCATCTTTCATCGCTTTGTCTTTCGGAAGATGTAGCGTAATGAACTACTCTGACATTTGGGAAATATCGAACTTGAAAGCCTGCTAATATTGCCCGAGTACAAAAATCAATTTCCTCAAAACCAAATTCCCAGAATCCACCAATTTTGTCATACACCTTTCTTCGAATAGCAGCACCAGTTCCGGCGAATGTATTTGATTTATAGCCACTTTTAGGAATGTTTACTTTATCATTTGGAAGGGGATACCATTGCCATATAGTATAATTCTTGCGAACTTCAATATCTTCCATACAAATGACATCTACATCATCATTATTGTTAAATATATCAATTACTTTTTGAAATTCGTCAGGGGTCTCAGGATTGCTATCGCTATCTGTACGCCAAATTATATCGCCATCAGATAATTCAATTCCAATATTAATGCTACGTATATCAAAGTTATCAGGTAACCATAAATATTTTATATCGTTATATTCATTTGTTATCATTTCTTTAGTGCCATCAATAGAGGCATTATCAATGATAACAATCTCATAATTTTTATAAGTTTGCGCTCTAAAGCCAGCGATAGTAGTTTTTAGAGCTTCTTTTCTATCTTTTGTTACAATTATTACACTAATTTTCATAAATCAAAGTATAATGAAAATATATTGATGGAATGAAAAAAAGCAAATATATGTAAAATTATGCAATTTGTTCAATAAAATTTTAGTAATTTTGTTTTTTTAATAAAATGTATTTTTATCTACTATATAAGAGGATATGAATGAAAAGAATATTTCAACTGTTATTGCTAATTATTATTAGTGCAGTAGCTATTGATGCTCAACCTACTTACGATATAAAGAAGATGTATGCAGACAATGTCTATATATCTGGTTTTTCATCAGTTTCTGGGGATACACTATTTTTTAGCACACAATCTATTGAAAACAATAAAAGTAAGTATGAAATAAAATACTATTTAAATGGTACAATTGGTTCATTAAATTTTATTGACGATATCGAACCATTAAAAATTATCCATTCTAATGGCGAAAAATTTATTATAACATATAATAATAAACTTTATCATTACTCTAACAATACTTGGGTACCCGTTACTTTACCAGCTACAGATTATATTGCTTGGGATGTGAAATATCTCGACAATTATTTGTATTTAATTCCTGTTACTGGTGAGATATATGTAAGCAATAACTTCGGAGAGACTTGGACTCGTATTTTCCAAGTATTTACTGAAGGCTCTACCTATTCCTCAATAATATTTAATAATAATTTATATATTGCTAAAAGGGATAGTTTGTTTAAAAAAGAAGGTAATAATTGGAATTTTAAACTTACCGACGCAGATGAGACAACCAATTTCGAAATCGAAGGAATGACATTTAATAATAATAATTTATTCCTCTTCGATAGTGATAATAGAATATATAAATCGGTTGATACTGGTCTAGTTTTGATTTCAAGGACTGCTAATAGAGAAATAAATGGTCTATTTGTAAAAGATAATGAAGATATTTATATCTCTACTGATAAAGGTGTGTTCTTCAAAAAGAATGGCCAAAATGACTATGTCCAACTTTATACTTTGAAAAATCAATATAAAGAAATGGAAAGTGTTAAGAAAATAAATAAATTAGTAAAAATTAACAATAATGAAATAGCAGCAATAATTCCGACAAATGATTTACTGTTGTCCGTAGATGCTGGTAATTCTTGGCGTTCAATTTTAATTAATACTAATAATTTTAAATTAAACACTATAGAATTAAACAATAATATGATCGCTACTGCTAATAATTCCGGAGTGTTTTTCAGCGATACGACAAGCAAAATCTGGTATGAAGCTCTAGGAATTAATTATAATAGCGAATACGTTGATGTTCATAAATATAATAATACTTTCGTCGCAGTTACAATGAATAAAATATTTTTATTTAATTCTGCACAAAATAAATGGGAGCAAATGTATGACTCTCCATCTACAATTTCAAGTTCTATTATTAGCAATGATAAATTATTTATTGTTACCGAAAGTGGATTATATAGTTCTAATCAACCATTTAATAATTTTAATTTAGCAAACGATAATATTAGAAATGGTAAACTATCTACTTCTAACAAATTATATTTAGTATCAGAAGGTACAGCAAAAGAATTAGAAAATAATGGACAAATCAATAAAACTCTTGATTTATTAAGCCAAAACATTTACATAAATGATGTTTTATCTATTAATGGAACAACATATTTAGCTACAAATTCTGGATTATTAAAATTTGACAATTCAATTAATAATTTCACTAGGATTGAGAAAGGTATTAATAATAATTTCATCGAAAGAATAAAATTATTAAATAACAGAATTTATATACTAGATGAATTTAATAATATTTATATAAGTAATACTGATTTTAGTCAATTTAGCTCATTTAATTTTGATATTCAAAGTACTATTTCTGATTTTACTGCTGAAGATGGTAATATTTATTTATCAACTAATAATGGAGCATATTGGATTTATAATATTAAAGATGAGATCTTTAGTAATAGCAATTATTGGGTAAATAAAGGTTCATATTTAGAGCATTCAAAATCATTTTCAAATTTTATTGTCCCAGAAATGGTTTCGATAGCACAAAAAGATATTATGTTTGTAAATAATACAAATACATCTTCTTTAGTAAATCTTAATATTTTCAATGGAAATATTTCTAGCGAAATTAATTTAACAGAGAAATATAATAACTATCCTAATACTTTAGTGCAAAGTTATATTGGCGCTCCTAATAGTTCGTTAATAAAATTTGCTCCTAATGATAAGTCAATACAAGATAGCATTTACAAATATAATTTTGAAGAAAATAATATTGATTTCCAAAAGCATATCTCTATTACAGGGCTTAAACCTGAAAGCATTGAATTAAGCTCTAATTTCGTGCAAATTGAAGATAAAATATTATATTATACTAATTATCAATTAGACCCTAACGATAAAAAATCAATAGATTATAATATATATTTTAATGATAATTTCGTTCCATTTGGAAAATTAAAAGCTTTCGACGGTGGTTTTAATGGAATTATCGATAAAATAAGTGCTAAGAAACTTAATTATAATAATTATAAATATATAGTTGCTAGAAGCAATAATAATACAGCTGCTCCAGCTGGAGAAAAAGCAATGATTAGCATTTTTAATGAAAACAACTTAAACGAAGCTGTAAATATTAATATAAGCAATGCTGCTAAAATCACAGGTATTTATAATTATTCAATTGATCAAAAAGAATATTTAATATATTCAAAGAATAGTATTAGCGGTAATGTAAATGATGATGCTATTGTACTTTATGATTTGAAGTCAAATACTGTGTTAAATGAAATCAAAGGATATAGAGTAACAGATTTAAAAGGGTTAGGTTCAACATTCGCTGCCTTAGCTACTGTAAATGAAAATAATACTATGCATTATAAATTAGTATTTTTCTATGCAAACAATTTAGAAATAGCTAAAGAATATGATATTCAAGAGTCATTCTTGGGTCCAATGACAGTAGATTCAATTACTTCAAGAATATTAGTATTCGGTAAAGATGGTAAATTAAGATCTTTTGAAAATCCAAGTGATGATAGAATTTTAAACGCTGATTTTATAGTTGAAAAAAGAACTGTAAATGTAGGCGAGACTGTTCATTTTATTAATTTATCTACTGGCTCTCCTGAGTCTGTAAATTATGATTTTGGTGATGGTTCAAATGGAACTAATTTCTCAGAAACTCATGCATATAAAACAGCTGGTTTTTATACTATTACATTATCAGTAAAGAAAAATGATAAAATTGATAAAATTACAAAAGTTGATTATATCAGAGTTATTGACGATTCAAGTAAGTATGATTTCAAAGCTGATATGGTAGAAGGTTTTGCACCATTTGAAGTAAAATTTACTGAATATGGTACTGAAAAAGTAATTTCAAGGCTATGGGACTTTGGTGATGGAGAAACATCTACCGATATTAATCCTACTCATAATTATACTAAAACAGGCGTATTTACAGTAAAATTATTTACTGATAATGGAGCTTCTAAAGATACTATAAGCAAAATTGAATATATTCGAGTGGATGAACAGCCAGAAAATTATACAGCTGATTTTATAGTTCAATATACATCTGGTGAATCTCCATTTAAAGTAAAATTCTGGGATGCGACTATCGGTGGTTCTACCGAATGGTTATGGGATTTTGGTGATGGTACTACTAGTAATTTAAGAGATCCTGAGCATACTTTCACAGAATACGGGAATTATACTATTTCGCTTCAGGTCGCTAAAGATGGTCTGCAAAGCAAAACTACAAAAGAAAGATATATTAGAGTATCAAGAGGTCCAATATATAATATTGATATTAAAGATGAAATTGAATTAAGAGATACTACTGGTAATATTGTAGGTATGGATGTAGTGGAAAATTCAGATAAAGTTAGCGTAACATTTGATGTAAAATTCACTGATATGAAAAATGATGTATCAAAAGGTAAAGTTGCCTTTTATGATACTAAACCTAATATAACAGATGAAAAAGGTAATTTGAGATTTATAAATTTATATGAAGCAAAATATGCTAGTAATAATTTGAAGTTTATTACTCCCGTTAATGAGAATAAATTTACTTATATTTCTCAATTTACTACTCCAGCATTTAAAAATTTCATAATTTATAATACTAAATTAAATGGCTATATGGATGGCGTAGCCCAGAAATATGATATGAAGGCTAATATTGTTCCAATAGCTTATGAAAAATTTAACGATGCAAGTTTTGTAGCTTTCACAGTAAATGATAGTGCTTTAATTCTTTCTAATCTGAATGAAGGTGGTAGCGCTAACGTAAAAGAACTTTTCAACAAAAAACATATTCTTAATTCAAGAATACCACTTTTAAAAACTAGTGATAATAATTTCATTATTCTTTATAAATCAGAAAATGCGAAATTGAAATATGTGATTTTCAATAAAAATTTGGATATTATTAAAAATGATGACTTGTTTATTGATTCAAATCATTATGTAGTAGATGCATATTTTGATAATGAAAATAACTTAATCATTGCTGGTGAAATGAAATTTAGACAAGATTTAGATCCATATTCAAATTTCATTGCTAAATTAGACAAAAATATGAATATCATTTGGTCAAAAGATTTCACCGCAACATTTAAAATGACTGGAATTACTGAATTAATCGATAGATGGGCACATAAACGATATGTAGCTTCAGGCGAAATTGAAAATAATTGTGCTATTTTCGGATTTGACGAAAATGGTGATGAAACTATGAAATTAAAATTAGAAAATAGAAGAGGTACATTTAATAATGTGATAAATGTTAATAATGGCGAATTAATTTTCACTGGTGGCGTCTATAGCAATGTAGAACAAAGAGTAAATTTCTATGCTTTGCATACTAGCAAAATTAATTCATACTCTTCAATCAAAGTAGCAGAGAATAATGATGATTTAATTATATATCCAAATCCAAGCTCAGGACTAATTTATACTAAAGATTTTGAAATTAAATCAATTGAAGTATATGACCAAACTGGAAGGAAAGTATTCTTCCAGAATAATCCTATGAATAATCATTTTGATTTATCTTTCTTGAATAATGGATATTATAGTATCGTGATTAGAACAGGTGATAATATGAGAACAGGTAAATTCATTATTAGTAAATAGTTTTATATTGAATAATGAATAAATTGTTTGAAATATTAGAAAAAAATGATTTCGAATTACCAGGTGCCATTGCTCATTCAGCAATGGCACCTAAGTTTAACGAAGCATTATTCCGAAGCACTAAGCCAAAGGAAAATTCTAGAAAAAGTGCGATAATAATTCCATTATTTGATTCTGATTCAAATATTATTGAAGGTTCTAATGATATTGCAGTTTTAATTTCTAGGAGAAGTCTAAAGCTAAAAAATCATCCGGGACAATTATGCTTTCCCGGTGGTGGCTTAGATAAAAATGAAACCCCAATTAAAGCTGCTATTAGGGAATTAGAGGAAGAAGTAGGTATAAAAGAAAAAAATATTGATTTTTTATGTAGTTTGTCAAAATTATTTGTTGAGCCAAGTAATAATATTATTTATCCTTTTGTATGCAGAATAAAATCTAATGAAATAAATATTTATCCCGAAGAAGTTGACTCAATTTATTTTAAAGAATTAAATTTTTTCCTTGATCCTATTAATATAAAATATCAGAAAAGAATAATGGAAAGTAAGGAAATATTAATACCATTTTGGGATATAGGTAGCGAAGTACCACTCTGGGGAGCTTCGGCAATGATAATGAATGAATTTGTAGAATTAGTAAAATCTTTTTAAAATGCATTATTCACCTGAATATATTGAAATAAATGGTTCAAAGTTTGAACTAAAATATTCTTATGATTATCTTCAATCAATTGTAGAAAAAATTGCTGATAGAATAAATGAAGATTACAAAGATAAAGAAATTCTATTTATTGTTGTTTTGAAGGGTGCAGTGCAATTTGCTGTAGATTTATTAAAACACATTTCATGTGAATGCTCCGTAGAATTTATTACAGCGAGTAGTTATTTAGAAGCAATGAAAAGTCAAGGTAAAGTTAAAATTGGCAACCTGACTTGCGATGTAAAAGATAAAAATGTAATTATTATAGAAGATATTTTAGAATCCGGTAGAACTTTACAAGCAATTTGTAGAATGCTAAATTTAATGCATCCACGATCTTTAGAAATTGCTACATTGTTTTTTAAACCTGATAATCTATTAGTTGATATAAAAGCAAAATACATTGGAATTGAAATCCCATCTGATTTTATAGTAGGCTATGGATTAGATTATGCTCAAAAGGGGAGACAGTATGCTAATGTCTATCAATTATGCAAATGAAACTTTTTTGAGACTTATGTGTCTATCTATAAATGAAAAGAATATTTTAGCAAAAAAAAGAACATAAATTAGAGTACAATTATGGATAACGAAAGAAGAGATTTTCTTAAAAAATTTTTAACTTTATCTGTTTTTACGAGTATTTGTCCCCATATTGCTTTAGGTGAACTCGTTCCGACTGAAATAGAAAAGAAAGATGATAATATCTTGCAGGGTGTATATGAATTGGAAATAGAACAATATCCTGACTTATTAGAAGATTATGGAAGCGTAATGATAAAGGTATATAATAGTAAATTAAACTATTATGAAGAAATTTATGTAACAAGAGTACCAGAAAACATAAAAGCAGAACATTTCTCTATTCTTAGAAATATCTGTCCTCACGAAGGACAATATGTTCTACCTATGCATCCTATCACAAAAACTTTTACTTGCTCTGGTCATGGTTCTGTTTTTAATGTTACAGGTAATTACCAATCCGGTCCAGCAGCCGCAGATTTAACTAATTATCAATATTATGCTTGGGAACCTGGTGATAAGTATTTAAAGATTTTATTTGATTTTTACGATAAAACTGGAATTACCGAAAATGAGCAAATGCATATATATTTGAAAAATAGTCATCCTAATCCTTGTGGCGATTATACAAATATATTTTATGGTACTGATGTTGATTCATATATAAATTACGAGATATTTGATCTACAGAGTAATTCAGTATTAAAATCTAAGAAAGAATATAAGGTAAAAGGCGATTATTCAGAAAAAATAAATTTACAAAATCTTCCTAATGGAGTTTACATCTTAAATTTATATATGAATGGAATAAGGACTAATTCGTTGAAAATTAATAAAAGTAAAGATTAGTATAAATAATTAGAAGAGTATTTACAAGCAGGGAAGATAAAATACAAGTATGGAAGATAAAAATAGAAGAGAATTTTTGAGTTTAGGTATCAAAACTATCGGAATATGTACTTGTGCTACGGGTCTAGCTACTTTACTTAATTCTTGTGAATTTTATAATGAAATTCAACCATCTTCGCAAGGAATTACTAAAATAATAAATATCGATACGGATATTGACTATAAATCAAATAAAATTGAAAGAGAATATTTCGATTTTAAAGGCTTTGGAGTCAAAATTAGAATCCCAGATGTGAATTACGGAGTTCCACTGATTTTAGTAAGGATGAGTGATGAAAAAATTATTTGTTTCTCTTCACTTTGTACCCACGATAATTGCTTTGGAGACGAAGTAACGGCACCGACTGGGTATTTCGACAGACCTGATTTAGCTGATTATAGGCTCATAGTGTGTAGTTGCCACGGTTCTCAATTTGACCCATGGCAAGAAGGCAAAGCGATATTAGGTCCAGCCGAAAAGCCGCTAAAACAATTCAAAACTGAATACGATAACACTACAAAAATACTAAAAATATTTTTTTAAAAACAAATCCTATTTCTTAAATAATTTCTTGCTTTTACAAATTAATTATTTTGTATAAGTAATTTATTTATTTGATATTTATCTAAAAATTGAATAAATATTATAAAATATTTGAGAAATTCGGAAATTATTACTAAATTGCATATTGCATAATTAATAAAAATATTAATTTATGCTAAATACTATTTATACAATTTAAATTTATAATTACTGATACGGAATTACAATGGAATTATCAAAACAAATTCAAGAAGAAATCAACCAAAGACAAAATGGAATGTGCGGTCATTGTGGAAGATTAATTGATGAAATTGAAGGTGTGCAAAGAGAATTTATTGCATTAAATTCAAAAGACATAGAACAACCTTCATTAGAGAAATGTGTGCAAATATGTAACTATTGCACTGAAGAAGTAAAGAATTTAATGTCTGATGCAAACTATGATTTAAAGAAATATAACTTCACTTATGCTGGATTTAATGAATATTCTGCTGAAAATAAATTAGATGACTTCAGACAAGAAATTGATTCTGCTATTGAATTCGTAAATAATTCTAAAGATATTAAGGCATCAAAAAATATTATTAATGAAAAAATTAAAACTTTGAGAAGTCTTGGGTTCGATAAAGAAATTTATGATGATTTTAATTCAAAATTATTTGCAAAATTAAATGAATTATTTGATTTGCAAAAAGAAGAATACGCAAAAATTGAAGTAGTTCAAAAAGAGAATTACGAAAATATTAAAAATAAATTAGATAGCGTTTATAATAATTTGTCTAATCCTGAACTTCAATGGGACAGTATTAAAGAAATTAGAGAAGATTTAATAAAAATCCAAAATGAAATGAATTCCTTAAATTTAAATAGAGAAAATAAAGATTCTCTTGTAGCAAAATTTAGTGAATCATTTAATATTCTTAGCCAAAAGCAATCTGATGATAGAGAAAAATATGAAATGGAATGCAGTGAAAATTATCTAAACTTAAAATCGAAAGTAGATGAAGTATTTGATTTTGCTGCTAATCATCCAATCTTTAAAGAAAGTAGAAGAAGATTAATTGAAGTGCAAGGAATGTTCAAAGGGCTTACATTAAAGAAAGATAATAGAGAAGAATTGTTCAATAAAATACAGCAAGCTTTTACTGATTTAAATGCAAAACAAGATGCTGAGAGAGAAGGTTATGGCATTGAAGCTGACGAAAATTATGAGAAAATTAAACCAGTAATTGTAGAAGCAATTAGCATTGCTGACAACTCGACAAACTTCAAACAAGCTCGCACAGAGTTAGTCGATGCTCAAGGCTCATTACGAGTGCTTAAACTGAAAAAGGAACAAAGGGAAGAACTTTATGGGCTAATTCGTGAAGCTTTTGACCGTCTAAACGCAAGACAATCAGAAGAAAGGGGTATTTATGAAAAAGAAACAAATCAAAATAACGCATCAATTATTGAAAAGCTAGATGAAGTAGAAAAGGATTTAAATAATGATCCAGAATTTAATAAAATTAGAGATATGCTTATTTCTATACAATCAGAAGTAAAATTACTTAACTTAAAAAGAGAACAAAGAAATAATGCTTTTACTAAAATTAGAGAACTATTTTCAATTTTAGATGAAAAAAGAAAAAATTATAGACTAAATAAAATTAATCAAAAGCACAATCGATTAAATTCAATTAAAAGTAACTTGTCTTCTAGATTGCATAGAATTGAAGAATCAATTTCTTGGGACTATAAATCTTTAAATTTCCAAAAAGAAAAATTAGCTAATTTAATAGATAATGAAGAACAAAAAATAATTGATGATATTAATGCTAAAATTCAAATGCATAATGAAAGAATTGTTGAAAAAGAGAATAATATCAATGAATTAAAAACAAGGCTAGAAGAAATAGAAAAGGAACTTGAAAATATTGACAAGCAAGATAAAGAGCAACCTATCAAGAATACTGCAATTAACCCTGAAAACTCAACTATAAGCGACAATAATGAAGTAGTAGCTGAGAATCCAAATTCAGACGAAAAAATAATAAATTCAGACGAAAATATTCCAGCACAAAATGAAAACCCAGCTGAAAATTAAGAGAAGAATTATTGTTTAAATCAAGATAAAAAAAACCCGAAGTTAAAGTTCAACTTCGGGTAATTTTTTTAAAATATGATTATTTATGGTTTGATAATGCATTCAGCAGGGCAAACTGATTGGCATTGTGGTTCGTCATGATGACCAACGCATTCAACGCATTTTACTTGATCAATTACATAAATATCATCGCCAGCAGAAATTGCTTCTACTGGGCATTCTGGTTCGCATGCACCACAGCTGATGCAATCTTCAGTAATTTGTAAAGCCATTTTATTCCTTTTTGCTTTTTTTGAAAAGTTAATAATTTATCTGAACACGAAACTACTATTTTTTTTAATTATATAAAAATATTTTTTATTTGTTCATCGAATTTATTTTCCCAATCAATATTAGGAGACAAAAATTTTGATTCTAAATGTGTAGAAAGTGATGGAACAGGGGTAAATAATTTGAATTTTGGATTTATTATAAAATATGGTGTATGGAGCCATAATTTGGCATAGGTCTTAAGCCAGGAGAGATCTTGCAAAGAATATTTCACATAATAAATAGGATTCATTGCTTTTATTTTTGTAATAGCTAACCAAAGACTCGCATCGTAATTGTTTTTAGCATAAGTCAGAAATATTTTTTTATTTTTTCTTAATATTTCTTTTTTAGTTAAAAAAGTCATACAAGTTGTATTTTCTGTACGCCACGAATATCCATTATAATTAATAATTTCTTTTTTATGTTTATGAAAATCTAATGTATAATAATCAAGATGATCATAAGGAGTAACAAAATCTGGTTTATGCTCTGATTCGATAAAATCAAGTAGTTGTTGCATGCAATTAGGCAAATAGAAATAATCATCTTCGGCGAAATATACATTTTCAGAAAAATTCTGTTCTAAGAGAATTTCTAATTGTTTTTTAAAAGTTAAAGCATTTCCAATTGCATTTGTTTCGATAAATTCAATATTAGTAAAGTATTTATTGAATAAATCTTTATATTCTGATGGGCAATTATCTAAGATAGCCCATATTTTATAGTCTATTGATTTTAGAGAATTACTTAAAGAAGATATACATAATTCAGAAAGTTTAAATTTATTATCTGGAAATACGGCAGGAGTTTTTGATATTCCGGGATAAATTCTATATGCAATTGCAATTTTTTTCATATTATTTAGAATCAATTATTCAATCATTTTTATTGATTTATCAATATTTTTAATTGTTTCTGCACTTTGAATATCATTTTTAAATAATATTCTATATGATCCGGAATCTCCCCATTTATAGAAAGCAATATATGCTTTTAGATAAGTAATTATTAGTTCTTTATCTTTTTCAAACATTTTTTCATCATATACTTTTTTCGATTTAATATATGTTATAAAGCTATTTAGATAATTGATATCAACCTGATAATTTTTTTCAAATTCTTCTAAATCTTCAAATTTCTGAAAATATTTATAATTGTTGTTATAATAAAATAAAGAATAGGACAATAAGAAACCATTATTTTTTAGAATGTTGCTTAACTTTGTATAGGGGATTTCATTAGAAATAATATCAGGGAAAATGCCTCCAAAAGACATTAATTTTCGACCTTTGCGGGATTTAAATTGAGTGAAATTTTTTGAATTATATTTATTCAATAATTCTTTATAATCCACTTGATCTGAAGAGTTTAGAAGTTCAAGTTCTGGAATAGAAATATTTTGATTAGTGAAATCTGACCTATTTATTAATCTACCTGATGGAGTATAATATTTTGCTACGGTAATTCTAAAAGCTGAAGTATCGGTATAAGTCCATGTACGCTGCACTAAGCCTTTACCGGTGCTGATTTGTCCAACGACAATACCTCTATCTAAATCTTGCATTACACCTGCAAATATTTCGCTTGCAGATGCAGTTTTGTAGTTAATTACTACAGCTACAGGTAATTTATTATATTTTCCATTAGTTTTATTTACGTAAACAGAGTCATAGACATTGCTTTTAGATTTTAGCATTAAAATTGTATCACCTTTACTAGTAAATTCTTCAGTGATTTTAAGCACTTGGTCTAAACTTCCCCCTTGATTGTCTTTTAAATCGAGCACAAGTGAATTAAATTTATTATTATATTTTTCCATTGTATTCATTATTTCTTCATAGGATTTTGTTGAGAATCTAATGAGTTTTAAATATAAAATCTTAGTATCTGGTATAATGAATGCAGTAGAGACACTTGTAATTAAGAAATCTTTGCGAGGGATTAATAAATCTATAATTTTACCATCAGAGATTTTTTTTACTTGTACTTTTACTAAAGTATTTTTTTCACCATTTAATAATTCGTCGGCAGTACTTACTGGTTTTCCAATAAAATTACTATCATTAATTAAAAGTATTTTATCACCAGAGGTTAATCCAGCATCATCGGCACTACTTTCTTTGATTACATTTATTATGTTCAAAGTATCGTTTAATTGAAAGAGTTGAATCCCGATTCCTACTTTGTTTCCTGTAGATTCATCATTAAAAGCTTTCCATTCACTTGTTGTAAAATATTTTGAATATGGATCTAATTTTTGTAAGAGTGCATTAAAGGCAGCATCGCTTAATTCATCGACATTAAGACTATCATCATAAAATTTAGCTAATGTCTCTAAAATTATTTTAAATTTAGAAGAATAATTATTGATTTTCTTTTGATCTGATTCAGAAATTACCATTTGCCCAAATGCTTGTGATTTAAAAGCCACAAGCATAAAGAGCAAAATAAGTGTAATTAATTTAAATAGTGAATTCATTTACATATACCTATGAATATCACCGTTATGGCGAGCGAAAGAAGGTTTGTATGGTTCTGGTTCTCTTCCAAAACAAACACCAAGAGATTCGTAAAATTCAATTTCATTTAAATCAACATATCTCTGTACAATAGCTTCATTTGTCGGTATATAAGAAACTATATCGTGTTCTACACCTACTACAGTTACGCCAGTAATGCCTTGAGTAAGTAATAAAACGGCACCACCTCCACCTTGTTTTCCGAATGCTACATCATATGAAGTAGTTTCGCCTGAGCGAACTAAGTGCCCTAATTGAACTTCTCTAATTTCAGGTAATGTATAAATATCTTTTACGTAAATACCTTCATTTTTGAGAATTTGTTCCCATTCAGGGTCTTTTTTCATATATTCTTCAAGTTGCTTTCTTACATAAGCAGCTCCGCCTATTAGTTTCTGATGTCCAAATGAATCAGTTGCTGAAGCAGAATCGGTGAAATAATTTCCATCTTTATTTTTAATCCCTTCAGCAGTAACAATAATATATGTAGAGCCTTTTACATCGCTATGCAATAATCTTTCAGTATAAACTTTCTTAAAATGTTCATATACAACTTTGAAATCAACAGCTATTTCGGGAATTAAAATACAATCAGCATCTGCACCTATCCCACCTCTAAAAGCAGTATGGCCAGCATATCTTCCAAATACTTCTACAATTAAAGCACGATTATGAGTAGAGCCGGTTGTCCGTAGATCGCGAGTAAACCTAGAAATTCTATTTATAGTAGAGTCGCCGCCTACAGAATAAGTTTGTAGATCTAAATCCATAGTCTTTGGTACATGAATACATGGAATTCCTTGATTTGTCAAATCGACAACCACAGAGCCAGTGTCGTCTCCGCCAGCAATTACAAGCCCATCAATATTATGTTTTTTGAGTCCACGCTTAATTCTTTCGTATTTATCAGTATCATTAATTTTAGAGATTTTCACTCTCGAATGCCCTGCTTCAGAACCAGCTAAGCCGGAGTAGATTTTGTCAATTTTAAATTCATCTAACACAGGTGGGACAAAAGTTTCTAAATTATATAATCCAGCATATCCATTTGGAATTAAGCATATTTCAATTCCTAAATGATGTCCCATTTTAGTAGCTCCCATAATCACAGCATTTAATCCGCCACAATCACCACCACTAGTTATAATTCCGATTTTTTTGATTTTGGTATCCATTTTTTTCAATTGTTATTTATTATAATAAATTTGTGTCTAAATATGGTAATTCGACAGTAAATACAGAGCCTTTATTTAATTCGCTTTTTACAGAAATTTTTCCTTTTAGGCTATCTACTGCATTTTTTAAAATTGGCATTCCTAGTCCTGTGCCAGAAATAGTACCTACATTGCTTGCTCTATAGAATGAACCAAATAAATTATTTAATTCTTCTTTTGGAATACCAATCCCACTATCTTTGACGATAAGTTGGAAAAATTCTTTTTTATCATTTAAAGAAATCCATATACTATCTTGGTTTGGCGAGTATTTAAATGCATTTGTGATAAGATTGTTTAAAATTTGTCTCATTAATTTCTCATCAGTATAAATTTCTTTAAAATCTCCGGAAATATCTAAATTTATTTTATGATTATAATTATTTGAAGTTTTAATGTCGGTAATCGTCTGATTTAATAGTAGCTCGAGATTTAAATAATATAATTGAGTTTTTACCTCACCGGACTGACTTTTACCTAAGCTTAATACATCTTCTAATAATTTCACCATACTTTGAACAGAAGAATCAATTTTATCTAAAAAGTTATTAATTTTTGAGTATTCTTCACGCTCAACTAATTTAGAAATTATATTTGCTGAAGATAGAATAATCGTCAACGGTGTTCTATATTCATGAGAAATCATTGAAATAAATCGCATTTTTAGATCACCTAATTCTTTTTCTCTCTCTAATGAGTTTTGTAATTCTTTACTTGCTTCTTTTAATTTTTCTTTTGCAATGATTTGACTTGTAATATCATTTCCTACTGCAATTACTGTATTGTTATCGCCGAGTACTTCCTGCCATTGAATCCATTTCTGCTGCCCATTTTTGGTGTTATAGATGCGTTCGTAAGGAGTATCAATAATTGGTTTTAACTTTTTAGCATATTCAATTATATTATTTTTTTCCTTTTTTATAAAGTCAGTATCTTTATACATATTCTCCCACCAACCATTATTAAGCACTTCTTCAGATTTATAACCTAAAATATTTTCAATATATGGATTTGAATATATAATATCTGCATTTTGATTTGCCACAATGACTATTGCAGCTACTCGTTGCAGGATTCTATCAGATAATCTTAACTGTTCTTCAGCAAGTAATCTAATTTCAATTTCACTTTGTAAGTTTTTTAATGTATTATTTAATTCTTCAGTACGTTCTATTACCCTTTGCTCTAAAACTAGATTCATTTCTTTTAATTCATTAGAGTATTTTACTCTATCTGTTACATCGATGATAGCAAGTTGTAGATAATTCACATCATTTAAGAAAACTAAGGATTTAGTTACTTCTAAATAAAGTAAATCGCCTTTTAAATTATGGAGAGCAACATCATAAGAATTAAAATTAATACTATTAATGTCCATAATCTCTTCATAATTACCCAAATATTCTATTGGAGTCAAATCCTTTAAGTCAATTTTATTAAATTCTTCTAGACTTTCAATGCAAAGTAATTCTAATAAATAATCATTAGCAAATGATTTATAGTTATCGCGAAATATTCCAATTCCTACTCTTGCATTTGAAACTAAATTTCTATATTTTTCTTCAGATTCAACGATTGCTATATCTTTTTCAATTGCTTCCGTGATATCATCAATAATAGCGATGATTTTTGTACTTTCTTTATTTTGATCTACAATTGGCGACAAATGTATTTTAATAATTGTATCTTTATCTTCGATGAAAAAAGTAACATTTATTATAGTTTTTTGCATTTTTTGGATACAATCTTTTACACCATCAGAAAATTTTTGTTTTTCATATTCATCTTTTAATGGAAATGTATCTAAATATAAAGAATTAGGAGAAGATTTTATTAAATCGAAGTACGACGGGCTTGCGGTTAATATTTTTCCATCAGTATTTAATGTGAGGATAGGTAATGGAGAAGAATTAATATTACTTATAATAAGTTCATTTGTTTTTGAAAGATTATTTTGAATTTCTTTTCTATCAGATATTTCTTCTTTTAACTTCAAAGTTCTTTCAGCTACTGTAGTTTCTAAGTTTTTGTTAAGATTTGAAATATCATTATAAGCATTTTCTAATTTATCTGCCATATTATTAAAAGAACTTGCTAAATAAGAAAATTCATTTTTTCCTTTTACAACAACTCTTTTATTTAATTTTAAATTTGAAATTTCAATAAAAGCATTGTTGATTTCTTGAATTGGTTTTGCAAAATGATTCCCAATATAAAATGTAGCAATATCTCCTAAAATAGCCGTAAGAATTCCAAGTACTGCAAAAAACAGCATTGACGAAGATAGTCCTTCTTCATAATCTTTCAAAGTATATTGTACAACAATACTCCCTAAGTTTTTATCATTGTGAATTATTGGTTCATATATTTGAATATATTCATTTTTTTTGTTAAAGTATAATTTATTTAATTTCAAATATGAATAATCATAATTCATATTTGAATCTCTATATATAATATTTTCTTCTTCATCATAAATAGAAAAAGAATGAAAGGATTTTTGTTCTTTTAGCGGTTTTAATAAAGTATTTATTTCTACTGTATCTTTTGAACTAATAGAAACAGCTAAATTAATAGCAAACATTTTGGTTACACTTTGTACTTTATCTACATTTGTATCATAAAAGATTTTTGTGTAATATCTTGTACCAATAAAAGCTATACCTGTTGTTATTATACTAATTAATAAAACAATAGCTATCATTAGTTGATTTCTTTTAGATTCGAAAAACTTTGGTTTAATATACATATTTATAAAATTATTCTTTGTTCTAGGAAGTTAAAATTCTTTTACAAAAGTTGAAATTATTGTAATTAAAAAAAAATTAAATATAAGGAAAAAATAACAAAAAATGAATTTATTTCTATTTTTTTTAGTATTAATTAAAAATTAATATGAAAAAACCTTATATTTGTGAAACTGCAATTAATATAAGCATACATCAAAAACAATAAACTATTGGAGTCAAATGATGATTTATATAAAGATATTTATCGGTATTATTTTCTTAAATGTGAGTTTACTAAGTCAAAATAGTGATATTCTAAATGTTGCAAAAAGTGAAATAAACCGTTCTTTCGTTGAATTGAAAAAGCAAGCTAATCCAGCCTATTTTATTTCATACGGAATTACAGATATTAAAAGAGTAAATTTAAGCTCTACTTTAGGCAAAATTGTAAGGTTGGATAGTAGCCAATCAAGGATATTAGATATTGATTTAAGAGTTGGATCTAAAAAACTTGATAATACCCATACAATGAAAAGTGAAGGAATGTTCTTTTTTGTTGATAGATCCTCATATACTTTGCCGATTGAAAACGAGAAAAAAGCTATCGAAAAGCAAATTTGGTTTTCAACAGATTTAGCCTATAAAAGTGCTATTGAGAGCTATGATAAAATTCTTACGAATGTAAAAGTAAAAGTAACTGAAGAAGATACTTCTGATGATTTTTCTTATTATCCACCTCAAAAATATTCAGAAAAACTAATTGAAAATAATATTGATCTAAATAAATGGAAATCTATAATAAATAGAGTATCAGCACTTTTTAATAAAGACCCTAAAATTTACTTTAGTCAAGTAAGCATTTCAATCGAAAATTTAAATAAATATTTCGTAAATACAGAAGGAAGTGAAATTCAACAATCACAACCAACTATAAGATTGTTCATTTCTGCATCTACTAAAGCTGAAGATGGAATGGATCTACCATTATATGAAAGCTATTTTGCTTTTAACGAATCACAAATGCCAAATGAAGAAATATTAACAAAAGCTGCTAATAACATTATTGTTTTATTAGGGAAAATTAGGGAAGCTCCAATGATGAGCACATATTCAGGTCCTGGAATATTGTCTGGAGAAGCAGCTGGTGTATTTTTCCATGAAATATTTGGTCATAGAATCGAAGGTCAAAGACTAAAAGATCCTGATGATGCACAAACATTTAAAAATTCTATTAACCAAAAAATAATTTCTGATATTATCAATGTATCATTTGATCCTACTTTAAATGAATTAAATGGCAATTTGATTTCCGGATATTATAAATATGATGACGAAGGTGTAAAATCTCAAAGAGTAAATATAGTAGAAAACGGCATTTTCAAAAATTATTTAATGAGTAGAGCTCCTATTCAAGGCTTCGAGCAATCAAATGGACATGGAAGAAGACAAGCAGGTTATAAAGCTGTATCGAGACAATCTAATTTGATAATATCATCGAACAAAGTAGTTTCTACTCAAGAATTGCGAAATATGCTAATTGCTGAAGCAAAAAAACAAGGTAAAGATTTTGGACTATATTTTGTCCAAGTGCAAGGTGGATTTACTTTCACTGGCAGAAGCATACCAAATTCTTTTAATGTAAATCCATTATTAGTTTATAAGGTTTATACTGACGGCAGACCAGATGAAATCGTACGAGGTGTTGATTTAATTGGCACTCCGCTTACTTCTTTTTCTCAAATTTCGGCAGCTGCTGATGACTTGGGTGTATTTAATGGAATTTGTGGTGCAGAGTCTGGCGGAGTACCTGTAAGTGCCTCATCACCATCATTATTGATTGATAAAATTGAAGTGCAAAAACAAAGCAAATCTCAATCAAAAACTCCAATTTTAGATCATCCTACTGCTTCTAATTCAAATATTAAATAATTGCAATTAATACTTTAAATAATAAATATGAAAAAAATAATTATATTAGCAATATTATGCTTTTTTACATCAAATCTTTTTCTAAAAGCTAATTATGACGAAGCTATTAGAGCAATGAAAGATGAAATGCAGAGATCTCTCACAGAACTTAAAATTGAGAATTTAACTAAACCATATTATATAGAATATATTCTGACTATTAATAATAATAATAGTGTAGCTGCTCAATCAGGTGCATTAAAAAGTAATAATACAATTAATAATGCGAAATTATCTGTAAAAATGAGAGTAGGGGATTATTCTTTTGATAATACTAATTTTCTTGATTTCGTTATTTCGTTCTTTAGAATGGGTGCTGAAGATGGTGGCTGGATAAATATTCAAATACCTTTAGATTATGATTATAATTCGCTTAGAAGAACTCTATGGCTCGCAAGCGATGCTGCATATAAAAGTGCTGTGGAGACTTTATCTAAAAAACAAGCTGCCATTAAAAATAAAATTATAAATGATACTACAGCTGATTTCACGAAAATGAAGGCAGTACATTTTGTCGATACACTTGAAAATATTTCATATAATCACGACAAATATGTACAAATTTGCAAAAATCTATCTGATATGTTTACTAATTCAGATGCATATTCTTCATTAGTTACTTTTGAATATAATAAAGAAAGAGTAATTTATTTAAATAGCGAAGGAACTCAATATATAAAGGATGAATCGAATTCAGGTATTGAAATGTCAGCTTTTATGCAAAGCAATGATGGAATGCCCGTTATGAATTTTTATTCTACATATGCACTTAATCCTAATAATCTACCTTCTCAAGATTCTTTAAAAAAAGCAAGTAATAGTATAGTCGAAAAATTAGGGGAATTAGCTAATGCTCCTACTTTAGCTGAAGCATATTCAGGTCCAATATTATTTACTTCGCAAGCAGCAGGGGAATTATTTTCTCAAGTAGTAATTTCAAATTTTGTAGCTCAAAGACCATTAATGACTTCAATGGGTAAACAACAAATTTCAGAACAAACTTTAAATTATCAAAATAAAATAGGCGGTAGAGTATTACCAGAGTTTTTATCAGTAAAGGCTATACCAAGAGAAGAAAAGATAAATAATCAATATTTATTTGGATATTATAAATATGATGATGATGGGGTAAAATCACAAAATGTAGAACTAGTTAAAAATGGATATTTAAAAACATTATTAACTTCAAGAGTACCTTTGAAACGAATTCAAGAATCAAATGGTCACAATAGAAATGGTGGAGCAATTCCTTCAAATATTCAAATGACTTCAGATAAAAGCCACAGTAAGTCATATAAGCAATTAAAAGATAAAATGATTAGTTTGTGTAAAGATAGAGATTTGCCTTTTGGTATTGTGGTTAAAAAAATTATAAATAGAAATGTTTTTTATACCGGAATAATGCAAATTTCTAATAGTATGTTTAGTTCCGAATACAATAAGCTCACACACCCAATAGAAGTTTATAAAGTTTATCCAAATGGAAAGGAAGAATTGATTCGTGGAGTAATATTAGGTTCGTTATCACCGCAATCATTTAAAGATATAATTTTAGTTGGAAATAGCAATAATATTTATAATTTCTTAATGTATAATGTTGTCGAAGATGGCACTTATAATCCATCAATTTCACCAGTTAGCGTAATTGTTCCGGATATGCTTTTTGAAGACGCTGAAATAAAACCAAATGAAAATGATTTCCCAAAATTACCATTTATTTCTCAACCATAATATTAAGAATTAACACTAAAAAATATTTCTAAAGTATAAAGAGTCTCATTAATTTGAGACTTTTTTTATTATTAAGAACACACTAAATGCAATATATTTAACTTTAAGTAGTTTTAAAAGATACAATGAAATCATTATTTTTATTAATATTTGCGATTATTATGTGCTCATGTTCAGCAAACTCTGTTGATTTACCTAAAAAGATAAATCAAAATTTAACACCTGAGGAAGAAAAAGTTATAATTCATAAATCTACAGAACCTCCTTTTTCTGGTAAGTATTGGAATTTTAATGAAACTGGAACTTATATATGTAAGAATTGTAAAGCTGAACTTTATAAATCTACAGATAAATTTAATTCTAACTGCGGTTGGCCTTCATTTGATGATGAAATTCCAAATGCTATTAAAAGAGAAGTTGATGCCGATGGTAGAAGAATAGAAATTCTATGTAATAATTGTGGTGGTCATTTAGGGCATGTTTTTGAAGGGGAAAGACTAACGAAAAAAAATATCAGACATTGCGTCAATTCTCTTTCGGTTGAATTCGTACCTGCCCAGATGCAAGCAAATTTTGAAAAAGCAACTTTTGCAGCTGGTTGCTTTTGGGGTGTAGAAGCTTTGTTTAAACAATTAAATGGTGT
>CALLXS010000124.1 GCA_937875295.1 uncultured bacterium
TGAGGGTCGCGGGTTCGAATCCCGTTTCCCGCTCATAGCTGAAGTATTTTAAATATAAATTGATTTTATATTTTTAAATATTTTTTTGCTGATGTAGCTCAGTAGGTAGAGCACTTCCTTGGTAAGGAAGAGGTCACCGGTTCAAATCCGGTCATCAGCTCTAAAGCTTACTTTTCGCAAAATTAAAATTTGTAAAGAAAAAATAAATACGGGCGTAGCTCAACTGGTAGAGTGACGGTCTCCAAAACCGTAGGTTGCGGGTTCGATTCCTGCCGCCCGTGCAAACTTCATTAAAATATGCAGTGAAAAAGAAATTACAAACTGCATTTTTAATCATATTAGAAATGGAATGCATTTATGATAGCTAAATTCAAAAATTTTATAGTAGAAGTCCAAAAAGAAATGAAAAAAGTTTCTTGGCCTACTCGTGAACAATTGAAAGAATCGACAATTGTTGTTTTAACCATTACTTTTATCCTCACTGTTTTTATTTATTTGGTTGATTTCAGTCTAGATAAAGTTATAGGACTAATATTTTAATTAAATTAATACCTCCAATTGGAATTATAATGCAAGATAGCAATCAAACTAATTCAGAATTAGAAGAAATTAAAGAATTCTCTGAAAATACTGAAATAGAACAAAAAGTAGAAATCGAAGAGCAACAATTAGAAGATCCTGACAAAGACAAAGGTAAATGGTATTCTTTGCGTACTTTTACTAGCCACGAAGCTAAAGTGAAATTAGCTATTGAGCTTGAAGTAAAAAGATTAAAAATGGAAGATAGAATTTTTGAAGTTTTAATTCCACAAGAAAATGTATATGAAATTCGAAATGGAAAACGCAGACAGCGTACTCGTAATTTCTTACCCGGTTATATTCTGGTTAGAGCTGAAATAGATAAAAGAGTAAAAGATGTACTTGTGAATCTACCTTCTGTCGTTAGTTTCGTGGGTCCACGCGGAGAACCAGCTCACTTACAACCAGAAGAAGTAAATAGAATCCTTGGAAGATTAGAAGAAAGAAAAGATATTACTACAGTAGAAACTGCATTCGCTATCGGAGATCCAGTAAAAGTAATTGATGGTCCTTTCTCTACTTTTAATGGAACAATAAAAGAAGTAAATAACGAAAAACAAAAATTAAAAGTAGAAGTAGGTATCCTTGGCAGAAAAACTCCTGTAGAATTAGACTTTAGCCAAGTGGAACCGGAAAATCACTCTTAATATTACAATTGTAAAAAAACAAATTATAGATAAATAACTAACTTATTGTTATAGTTTAACTTATAGAGCAAAGAAATGGCAAAAAAAGTATTAGGATCTTTTAAACTTCAATTAGGCGCAGGCGAAGCTACAATGTCTCCTCCTGTAGGTCCAGCATTTGGACAAAGAGGTTTAAATGGTATGGAATTCGTTAAGCAATTCAATGCTGCTACTGCAAAAGAAAAAGGTATGATTTTACCTGTAGTAGTTACATTTTATGCTGACAAATCCTTTACATATATCGTAAAATCACCACCAGCTCCGGTGCTTTTAGTAAAAGCAGCAGGTATTCCAAAAGGATCTCCTGAATCAAATAAAAAGAGAGTAGGTAAGGTTACAGTTGCTCAATGCGAAGAAATTGCAAAGATCAAATGGAACGATTTAAATTGCGATAAGATGGAATCAGCAGTTAGCATGCTGAAAGGTACTGCCCGTAGTATGGGTATTGTAGTAGAATAGTAATTTCTCTACTAAATAATTTATAATTTTTATAACAAATATTAACGCAAAATTAATATGAAAAAGACAGGTAAGAGATATGCTTCGCTCGCTAAATCCTTTGATGGTAAAGTAGAGTATAATTATAAAGAAGCTGTCGCTATAGTAAAGAAAAATGCCACTGCTAAATTCGACGAATCATTTGAATTAGCAATGAATCTTGGCGTTGATCCTCGTAAAGCTGACCAATTGGTTCGCGGTACTGTGTCATTACCTCATGGTACAGGTAAAAGCGTTAGAGTATTAGTGCTTGCTAAAGCTCCAAAAGATAAAGAAGCCTTAGACGCAGGAGCTGATTATGCAGGGCTTGAGGAATATTTAGAGAAAATTAAATCCGGTTGGACAGATATCGATGTAATTATTTCTACTCCCGATGTAATGGGCGAAGTAGGAAAATTAGGTAGAGTGCTCGGTCCTCGCGGTTTAATGCCAAATCCAAAAAGCGGTACCGTTACATTCGATGTAGCTCAAGCCGTATCAGAAGTAAAAGGCGGTAAAATTGAATATAGAGTTGATAAGACTGGTAATGTTCACGCTGCTGTCGGAAAATGCTCATTTGACGAAAAGAAATTAGAGGAAAATGTTTTAGCATTATACCAAAGCATCGTAAGAGCTAAACCTCAATCCGCTAAGGGCAAGTATATAAAGTCCATTTCTTTCACTAGTACTATGGGTCCCGGTGTGAAAGTAATTGAGCAATCATTACCTACAGCTTAAGCTCTATTGAAACGATATAATTGAAAATTATTTTCAATTATATAAATTAATTAAGAAATATTTACGCACTCGTATAAATAAATCTCTTTCTAATAGCCGCTTCTACCTTTTTTAAAAAGGGAGCTAAAGGAAAGAAACTAAATAAGGTCAATACAAAATGATAACTAAGCAAAGAAAAGAAGAGATTGTAGCTGAATTGATTGAACAAATCAAAGGTGCTAACTCTTTTTATTTCGTTGATTATAAAAGTATGCCTGTGAAGCAAATGGAAAATTTGCGAAATAGGCTTAAAGAAAAAGATACTAAAATGCGTGTAGCTAAAAATACACTCATTGCTAGAGCTTTTAACGAAGTAGAAGGAATCGATCTGCCATTCGAAAAACTACAAGGTATGACGGCTATTATTACTAATAGTGATGATATTCTAGCACCTGCTAAAATATTAAAAGAAGTCGTCGACAAAAATAAAATGCCTGAGTTCAAAGGTGCTGTAGTAGAAGGACAATTCTTCGATGGCTCACAACTTAAGGTATTGTCTGAAATGCCTTCTAAACCTGAAATTATTGCTAGTATCTTAGGTAGCTTAGATGCTCCTATCTCAGGAATAGTAGGTTCTATAAATGCCGTAATGCGAGATTTAGCTTCTGTAATTGAAGTAGTCGCTAAAAAACAAGCCGGCGTAGAATAATAATATTTAATAAATATTTAAAAAATAATTAATAACTAAAACAAATAATATAATAGGAGTCATATAAAATGTCAGCTATAGTTGATGAATTAGTAGAAAAAATCAGTGGTTTAACTTTAGGCGATGCTGCTGAACTTAAAAAAGCTTTAGAAGATAAATTTGGCGTTACTGCTGCAGCTCCAATGGTAATGGCCGGTGGACCTGCTCCAGCTGCTGCTCCAGCTGCTGAAGAAAAAACAGATTTCGATGTAGAACTTACTGAAGTTGGAAGCTCAAAAATTAACGTAATCAAAGTAATTAGAGAAATTACTGGTTTAGGTCTAAAAGAAGCTAAAGATTTAGTAGAAGCTGCTCCAAAAGTAGTTAAAGAAGGAGCTCAGAAAAATGAAGCCGAAGAAATCAAAAAGAAATTAGAAGAACAAGGCGCTAAAGTTACACTTAAGTAATTAATTGCTTTTTCAGCACAAGGGGGTAAGAGTATTCTTAACCTCCTTATGCTGTTTATAAATTAATATATTTTTTCTAACTAATCTAGAAATACTATTTTAAAGGCATTAGCCGCAAGTGAGCAATACAAAAATGAGAATATATATTGATACTGAGGATTTTTTGAGAGAGCGGAAAGATTTCGCTTTCCCAAAAGATCCTTATTTTTTCAAATTAAAAAATAACTCAAAAGTGGAGGATGTACGTGGATAAAAATAAAGTACGAACCGAAATTATCAAAGAAGGTAATTTAATCAGATTAACTGATAGAGTAAACTTCTCGAAAGCAAAAAGACAATTGGACTATCCAGATTTGCTTAATATACAGCTTCAATCATATCAAGAATTTTTGCAAGAAGATGTACCCCCAGCAAAAAGAGAAATGGCTGGACTGCAACAAGCTTTCGTTAATAATTTCCCGATAGAAGATGCTTCTTCAATTTTTCAACTTGAATTTATTGAATATTCAATTGAAAAACCTAAATATAGTGAAGATGAATGTCGCGACCGCGAGCTAACTTATGCAAAACCTCTTAAAGCTAAATTAAGACTTACAAGTAGAGCCGATAAAGATTCTGAAGATTATATCGATGCAATTGAGCAGGAAGTTTATCTAGGTAATATTCCTTCAATGACAAGTAGAGGTACATTTATTATTAATGGAGCTGAAAGAGTAATTGTAACTCAATTACATCGCTCTCCAGGTGTATTCTTTGATGATGCAATGCACCCAAATGGCACACGCATTTATACAGCAAGGATTATTCCATTTAGAGGATCTTGGGTAGAATTTACTACCGATATTCACGATATTATGTATGTGTATATCGATAGAAAAAAGAAATTCCCTGTAACTTCTCTTCTACGTGCATTAGGATTTTCTTCTGATGAACAACTTCTTGGATTGTTTAATTTAGCTGAAGATGTTCAAGATGATGCTATCAATGAAAGTCTAATCGGAAAAAGATTAGCTTCTGATTTGATTGATCTAAATACTGGGGAAATCGTAGCAAGTCGTGATGCTTTTATAGATGAACAATTGTATGAAGTAATTAAATCATCAGATTTTTCTACTTTTAAAGTATTTAAATATGACGATCCTGTAGATGAACCTGTAATAGCTAAAACTTTAACTAAAGATGTAACTCGTACTAAAGAAGAAGCTCTCGAAGCTATATATCGTCAATTGCGTTCATCAGAATCTCCAGATATTGAAACTGCTGAAGCATTACTAGAAAAATTATTCTTCAATCCAAAGAGATATGATCTCGGTTTGGTGGGAAGATATAGGATAAATCAAAAGTTAAATTTAAAAACTCCACTTGAAGTAACTACTCTTACAGTAGAGGATATGGTAGAAATTATTAAACATCTACTTAACTTACATAGCAATAAATTAGATGGCGACGATATTGACCATTTAGGCAATAGAAGAGTACGTACTGTAGGCGAACAGCTTTCATCTCAATTTAATGTCGGATTGTCTAGAATGTCTCGTACAATTAAAGAGAGATTAAGCATTCACGATGGAGATAATTTAGCTCCAGCAGAATTAGTTAACGCAAGAACAATTAGCTCTGTGATTAATCAATTCTTTGGAACAAATCAATTGTCTCAATTTATGGATCAAACTAATCCATTATCAGAGCTGACTCATAAGAGAAGAACTTCAGCTTTAGGTCCTGGTGGTTTGACACGTGAAAGAGCTGGCTTTGAAGTACGTGATGTTCACTATACTCATTATGGACGTTTATGCCCAATTGAGACCCCTGAAGGTCCGAATATTGGTTTGATTTCTTCTCTTGCTATCCACGCAAGAATTAATGATTTAGGATTTATCGAGACACCTTATATTAAGGTAGAAAACGGAAAATTAACTGATAAAATTGAATGGTTGCCTGCTGAAAGAGAAGATAATTCAATTATCGCTCCTGCTACTACACCATTAGGAAAAGATGGCTCATTGCTTGGTGATAAAATTCAAGCTCGTGGTGAATTTGGCGATTATATTCTCGTTAACCCTGAAGATATTCAATATATAGATGTATCTACAGACCAAATTACAAGTGCAGCATCTTCAATGATCCCATTCTTAGAACATGATGATGCTAACCGTGCATTAATGGGTTCGAACATGCAACGTCAATCTGTTCCTTTGTTAAAACCGCATGCTCCTATCGTTGGTACTGGTATGGAAGCACGTTTAGCTAAAGACTCACGTACATTACTTTTAGCAGAAGGCGATGGAGAAGTAATTTATTCATGTGGTGATTATATAACTGTACGCTATGATGATATTCGAGATGAAAAAGATAAATTAGTTAATTTTAACTATTTGAAAACAAATAAGTATAAATTAAGAAAATTCTTTAGAACAAATCAAGATACTTGCATTAACCAGAGACCTATAGTTCATGCCGGACAACGTGTAGTGAAAGGACAACCTCTTGCAGATAATTCATCAACAGAAAATGGTGAATTAGCTCTAGGACAAAATGTTACTGTAGCATTTATGCCTTGGAGAGGATATAATTTCGAAGATGCGATAATTTTATCTGAAAAAATGGTAGCCAAAGATTATTTCACTTCTATACATATCGAAGAATTTACTCTTCAAGTGCGTGATACTAAAAGAGGCGAAGAAGAATTTACAAGAGAAATTCCAAATGTGAGCGAAGAAGCTGCAAAAGATTTAGATGAAAATGGTATTGTAAGAGTCGGTGCTAAAGTAATTGAAGGTGATATTTTAATTGGAAAAATCACTCCGAAAGGTGAAACCGATCCTACTCCAGAAGAAAAATTACTTCGTGCAATATTTGGTGATAAAGCTGGCGATGTGAAAGATGTATCTTTGAAAGCATCACCAGGATTAAAAGGTGTAGTAATTAATACTAAATTATTTAGTAGAAGAACTACTCTTGCTGCGGAAAAAGATGCTAAAAATTCAGAAAAGAAACGCCAAGATATTTTAAATAGAAAAGAAGAAGAAGCTTTAAAAGATTTAGATAATTTATTCATAAATAATTTATCAGAATTGTTAACTGGAAATAAAATATTCGGATTGAAAAGTGATAATGGTTCTGTTATCATTAAATCAGGTACTGTTATTAAAAAAGATGAAATTCAAAGCAAATATCAAAGCGGAACATTAAAACCAGAAAAATTAGACTTTAATAAAGATATTTTAGAAGATGAAGAAAAATCTGCTCTTTATAATGAGATGATTACAAATTATCGCTTAAAGAGAAATGACATTATATCAGACTTTAAAGCAGAAAGAAATAAAATTGCTTCAGGTGATGAACTTCAACCTGGTATTTTACAAATGGCAAAGGTATATGTAGCTAAGAAACGAAAACTACAAATCGGTGATAAAATGGCTGGTAGACACGGTAATAAGGGTATTGTTTCTAAAATAGTACCTCGCGAAGATATGCCATATTTACCAGATGGTTCTCCTGTAGATATTGTTTTAAATCCACTTGGTGTGCCTTCTCGTATGAATTTAGGTCAATTATTTGAAACTGCTCTTGGTTGGGCTGGATTAAAACTAAATCTTAAATTCGCTACGCCAATATTTGATGGAGCTAATTGGGAACAAGTACAAGATTATTTAGAAAAAGCTGGACTTCCACGTGAAGGTAAAACTATACTATATGATGGAAGAACTGGCGACCCATTTGATGAAAAAGTAACAGTTGGTGTAATTTATATGCTTAAATTATCTCACTTAGTAGATGATAAAATTCACGCTCGCTCAATTGGTCCATATTCTTTAATTACTCAGCAACCTCTTGGCGGTAAAGCTCAATTCGGTGGTCAAAGATTAGGAGAGATGGAAGTATGGGCACTTGAAGCATACGGAGCTGCAAGCATTTTACAAGAAATGATTACCATGAAATCAGACGACGTCCAAGGTAGAGCTAAAATGTATGAAGCAATTGTAAAAGGTGATAATATGCCTCAACCAAATATTCCAGAATCATTTAACGTGCTTGTACGTGAATTGCAAGGCTTGTGCTTAGACTTAGATATTGATTAATTATTTAATTCATAGGCTTTATAATTAAAGCTCAATGAAAAAAAATGAAATATAACAAAAGTAGGATATAGCTTTTATATCCTACTTAAAATAAAAAAAACTAATAAAATAATAGTAAATAAAAAATAAAAAAGATAGATAGAGGAGCAGACTAATGCAATCTAAATCAATACCTCGCAGAGGCTTTTCAAAAATCTCAATTAGGATAGCATCTCCAGATGATATTCTCGCTCGTTCGCATGGAGAGATTACTAAACCTGAAACTATAAATTACCGCTCTTTCCGTCCAGAAAAAGATGGTTTATTTTGCGAAAAGATTTTTGGTCCAATTAGAGATTGGGAATGTGCATGTGGCAAATATAAAAGAATCCGATATAAAGGGATTATTTGCGATAGATGTGGTGTAGAAGTTACTCAAAAATCAGTTAGACGTGAAAGAATGGGGCATATTATGCTTGCTGTTCCGGTAGTGCATATTTGGTTCCTACGCTCGCTCCCAAGCAAAATTTCTGGTATTCTAGGTATGCCAACAAAAGATGTGGAGAGAATTGTATATTATGAATCTTATACAGTCGTACAACCTGGAAATACTGGCTTAAATGCAAAAGATTTATTGACTGAAGATCAATATTTAGAAATATTAGCCTCCTTACCGAAGGAACAATTTGAACTTGATGATGAAGATCCTGAGAAATTCATTGCAGCAATAGGAGCTGAAGCAGTTAAAGAATTGCTAAAAAGAGTGAATATCGAAGAATTATATATAGATCTTAAAGTCTCACTTAAGACTGAAACTTCACAACAGCGTAAAGCTGAATTATTAAAAAGACTAAGAATATTAGATGCTTTTAATAATAGAGAAGATAAAACAATTGAAAATAGACCAGAGTGGATGGTATTAGATGTGATTCCGGTTACTCCACCGGATTTAAGACCACTTGTACCACTCGAAGGTGGACGATTCGCTACTTCTGATTTAAATGATTTATACAGAAGAGTAATTATTAGAAATAATAGATTAAAAAGATTAATTGATATTAAAGCTCCTGAAGTAATTCTTCGAAATGAAAAAAGAATGCTTCAAGAAGCTGTCGATGCATTATTTGATAATAGTAGAAGAGCCGTTAGAGCTGAATCTCAAAGAGCTTTAAAATCTCTTGCAGATACTCTAAAAGGTAAAACTGGTAGATTCCGTCAAAATTTATTAGGAAAGAGAGTTGATTATTCCGGTCGCTCTGTAATTGTAGTAGGACCAGAATTAAAACTATATGAATGCGGTCTCCCTAAAGATATGGCTGTTGAATTGTTCAAACCATTTATCATAAGGAAATTAATTGAACGCGGTCATGTTAAAACTGTGAAATCTGCTAAAAAAATGGTAGAACGAAAAACTACCGAAGTATGGGACATTTTAGAAAGAGTGATTGATGGGCATCCAGTTATGCTTAATAGAGCTCCTACTTTGCATAGATTAGGTATTCAGGCGTTCCAGCCAAGATTAATTGAAGGTAAAGCTATCCAATTGCATCCATTAGTTTGTACTGCATTCAACGCAGATTTTGATGGTGATCAAATGGCAGTTCACGTTCCAATTTCTTTCGAAGCACAATTAGAAGCCTTGCTTTTGATGCTTGCTCCACATAATATTATGCATACACAAAATGGAGACCCAATTGCTGTCCCATCTCAAGATATGGTGCTTGGAGTGTATTATCTAACCAAAATTCGAAAAGGAGCTAAAGGCGAAGGAAAAATTTTCGCTTCTAAAAATGATGTAATTGTCGCTCTTAATCAAGGTGTGATTGCTCTTCACTCAGGAATAAAAGTACGAACTGCTCCTGGAGAATACTTAGAAACAGGTGCTGGGAGGATTGTATTAAATGAAATAGTACCAGAAGAATTAGGCTTTTTAAATGAGTTATTGACAAAGAAAAGACTTAGACAAATAATAGGTCAATGTTTCCGTAGAGCTGGTCTTGCTAAAACTGTACAATTCCTTGATGATTTGAAAAATTTAGGTTTTACTTCAGCTACTAAAGGTGGTTTATCTGTAAGTGTAGAAGAAGTTTTAATACCAGAAGAAAAAGTAAAAATTATAGAATCATCTAATGAAAAAATTGATGAAATCGAATTTGCATATCAAAATGGTGTGATTTCTGCAGGAGAGAGAACAAACAAAATCATCGATACTTGGGCTACAGCAACTAATAGAATAGCAGATAAATTATATTCTGAATTGTCAGAAGCTAATGGTGGTTTTAACCCATTTTGGATGATGCTCGATTCTCAAGCGAGAGGTTCTAAAGAACAAATTCGCCAACTTGCCGGTATGAGAGGATTAATGGCTAAACCTAAAAAAAGTTTATCCGGTGCAACTGGCGAATTAATTGAAAACCCAATTATTTCAAATTTCAAAGAAGGTCTTTCAATATTAGAATATTTTATTTCTACACACGGTGCTCGTAAAGGTCTTGCTGATACTGCTTTGAAAACTGCTGAAGCAGGATATTTGACAAGACGTTTGCACGATGTAGCACAAGATGTGATTATAACTGACCACGATTGTGGCACAATTCGTGGCGTTGATATGACTTCAATTAAAGAAGGTGAAGAAGTAAAAGAACCACTTTATGAAAGAATATTAGGTCGTGTAGCTTTAGGTGATGTAGTTGATCATATTACTGGCGAAAAATTATGTAATGCCGGCGATGTAATTAATGAAACTATTGCTAACAATATTGAGCAATCTTCAATTGAAAAAGTAACGATTCGTTCGGTATTAACTTGTGAATCTAAGCGAGGAGTTTGTGCTAAGTGCTACGGAAGAAATTTAGCAACAGGAAAACTTGTTGATACTGGTGAAGCTGTAGGTACTATTGCATCTCAATCAATTGGTGAGCCTGGTACTCAGCTTACTCTTCGTACATTCCACACTGGTGGTACAGCAGCATTAGTTACATCACAATCATCTATTTATGCTAAATTTAATGGTATTGTTCAATTTGAAAATATTCGTTCGGTTAGCTACGAAGGAGATGATGAAGAAATTACTTTAGTAACAAGTAGAAGTGGTGTAATTAATATCATTGAACCTGAGACAGAAAGAGTACTTACTAAATATGACGCTACATATGGTGCTGAATTAAAAGTAAAAGATGGAGATACAGTTACAAGAGGTCAAATTATCTATGAATGGGATCCATATAACTCTTCGATTATAACTGAAGTATCTGGAAAAGTGAAATTCAAAGATTTAATAAATAATATTACTTATCGCGAAGTAAACGATGAGCAAACTGGTCATATTACAAAAATTGTGATAGAATCAAAAGATAAAACAAAATCTCCGTCAATTGATATTGTTGATGAAAGCAATAATGTACTAAAATCATATAATATTCCAGCTAAAGCTCAAATCAGAATTGAAGATGATGATGTAATTGGTGTGGGTACTTCACTTGTAAAAATTCCAAGAGATATGGGAAGAACAAGGGATATCACCGGAGGTCTACCTAGAGTAACTGAATTATTTGAAGCTCGCTCTCCTCAAATTCCTGCAGTAGTAACTGATATTGATGGTTTAATATCTTATGATAAACCTAAAAGAAATCAAAGAGTTTTAGTAGTAACTTCATTGGATCAAAAAACTCGTATGGAATATAGCGTGCCTATTGGAAAGTTTATTCTAGTACAAGAAGGAGATTTTGTAAGAGCTAGCGATAGATTGACAGAAGGCTCTATCAATCCTCATGATATTTTGAGAATAAAGGGTCCTAATGCTGTACAAGAATATTTAGTAAATGAAATACAAGAAGTGTATAGAATGCAAGGTGTGAAAATTAATGATAAATATATAGAAATTATTGTTCGACAAATGCTTCAAAAAGTAACAGTCAAAGATAGTGGCGATTCAATATTTATCGAAAATGATCACGTTGATAAGCTCCGTTTTGATGCAGAAAATGAGAAATTAAAAACTCAGGTAGTAATTGTAGAAAAAGGCGATTCTAAATTTAAAGAAGGTGCCATTGTATTAAAGAGAAAAGTAAGAGAAGTTAATAATGATCTTAAGAAAAAAGGTAAGCAATTATGTGAGGTAAGACCTACAGAACCAGCTACTTCAGCACCATTATTATTAGGTATTACTCAAGCATCACTGACCACAGAGAGTTGGTTAAGCGCTGCATCATTCCAAGAAACTACAAGAGTTCTATCAGATGCTGCAATCGCTTCTAAAATAGATCATTTGCAAGGATTAAAAGAAAATATCATTATTGGACAATTAATCCCAGCAGGTACTGGTCTAAGGAAATATCAAGAAATGAATGTAACTAGTGATATTCCAAATATATTCGGTAACTCCGCTAAAACAAATGAATTGAAAGAAGATAATATTTCTCAAGAAATTACATCTCTTACAGTTTAAATATTTATAATATAGACTATTAATGGTGGTAAATTTTAACTTTTTATAAAAAATATCGCCATTAATAGTAAATTTATCAAAATTCATATAAAATTATTAATTAATTTATATTTCCTTTATTGAAAAAGGTTAATTTTAATATCTTTTAATTGTATTAATATCAACACTAATTATTACCCATATGACTGAAATCTCTAAATTACGCAACATTGGAATAGCTGCACATATTGACTCCGGGAAAACTACTCTGAGCGAGAGAATTTTATTTTTTACCGGCAAAATTCATAGAGTAACCGAGGTACGTGACAAAACTGGCGCTGGACCTACAATGGACTCAATGGATTTAGAACGCGAAAAAGGTATAACAATTCAATCTGCTGCCACTTATACTACTTGGAAAGATTATTCAATTAATTTAATTGACACACCCGGACATATTGATTTCACAGTAGAAGTAGAAAGATCTCTTAGAATATTAGATGGGACAGTCTTAGTATTATGCGGTGTGGCAGGAGTGCAATCGCAAACTATTACGGTAGATAGACAGATGCACCGCTATGGAGTACCTCGCTTAGTCTTTATAAATAAAGTTGATAGATCTGGAGCTAATCCTGATAAAGTATTCCAACAATTGAGAGATAAAATTCATTTAAACCCTGTAATGATTACAATGCCCGTAGGTATGGAAAGCAATTTCAGAGGTGTAATTGATCTAATTAAAATGAAATTTATTACTTATGATGGCAATGAAGGCGAAATAGTTAACGAACATCCGATTCCAGATGAATTACTAGAAGAAGCACAAACCCGTAGACTTGAATTAATTGAAACTTTAGCTGATTTTGATGATGAAATTGCTGAAAAATTTTTAAATGAAGAAGATGTAGCTATAGACAAAATTAAAGAAGTAATTAGAACAGCTACTATTTCATTAAAAATAGTGCCTGTATTTGTTGGTACAGCAAAGCAAAACAAAGGTATTCAATCACTACTCGATGGTATTTGTGATTTCCTCCCATCGCCACTTGATAAAGTTAATGAAGGTCTAGATCAAGATAATAATGAGATGCCTATAATCTTAGAATCTGACAATAATAAACCATTTGTTGGCTTAGCTTTTAAATTAGAAGATGGTAAATATGGTCAACTTACTTACATGAGAATTTATCAAGGTAAATTGCTAAAAGGTGACTTTATTTATAATACAAAAACAAAGAAAAAAATAAAAGTATCGCGAATAGTAAGAATGCATGCTGATGAAATGCACGATATTGAAGGAGCTTCGGCTGGTGATATTATTGCATTATTTGGAGTTGAATGTTCTTCTGGGGACACTTTTACAGACGGAATATTGAATATTACTATGACTTCAATGTTTGTACCTAACCCAGTAATTGAATTAACTGTCGCTCCAAAAGAAAATTCTAAATTAGCAAATTTCTCTAAAGCCCTAAATAGATTTCAAAAAGAAGATCCAACATTCCAAGTGAAAAGAGATGTTGAGTCAGGTGATACAATAATTGCCGGTATGGGCGAACTCCATTTGGATATCTATATAGAGAGAATCAAAAGAGAATATAATGTAGACATAGTGACTGGCAAACCAAAAGTAGCATATAGAGAAACAATCACAAAACAAGCTGATTTTAATTATACTCATAAAAAGCAATCCGGCGGTTCTGGGCAATTTGCAAGAGTAGGAGGTTTTGTTGAACCAATTCCTTTAGAAGAAGCAAAAGATTATGAATTTGTAGATAAAGTCGTCGGTGGTGTGATTTCTCGTGAATATATTCCAGCTTGCGATAAAGGCTTCCAAGAACAATGTGAAAAAGGTATTTTGATTGAGCAACCGATGGTTGGGATAAAAGTTACTTTAAATGATGGTCAGACTCACTCTGTAGATTCATCTGAAATGGCATTTAAATTAGCAGCTAAAATGGCTTTGAAATTAGCAGTTGCTAAGGCAAATCCAGTGATCTTAGAACCAATAATGAAATTAGAAGTTTCTGCTCCTGATGAATTCCAAGGTGCTGTAATTGGTCAATTAAATCAACGCAGAGGAATTATTATAAATACAACAAGCGATAATAATTATGTAGTTATTGAATCAGAAGTACCACTAAATCAAATGTTTGGTTATGCTACTGATTTACGCGGTAATACACAAGGTAAAGGCGAATTTACAATGGAATTTCTTAAATATAGCCAAGTACCAAAGTCTGTGCAGGAAGATATTATTTCTGAATATCAAAAGAGCAAAAAGAATCAATAATATATAATTTATATATTCGTTATTTTTTAAAACCCCTTTTTATAAAAAATAATTTGGGGTTTTATATAAATAATTTAATTTTTAACGGAAAACATTAAAAGAAACAAAATGAAAAAGATATTAATTATAACTGGTATAATAATATTTACTTTAATAGGATGTAATAATAAACCAGAAAATGAAGAGAATTCTATTGTAGTTACGAATTATCCCGCAAAAATGATTATTAAAGAAATAGTAAGTAATTCAATAAAAGTAGAGAGCTTACTTAGACCAGGAGATTCACCACATACTTATTCACCAAAACCATCAGACGCTTCTAAAACTGAAAATGCAAAATTATTTGTTTATATAGCTGATAATTTAGATTCTTGGGTTACTAAATATGATAATCCTAATAAAATAGAATTGATTAAATTAGTACCTAAGGGTAATTTAATATATTTTTCTGATGCTCATCAACATGAAAATGATGATGATGAAATTGCTCATGAAGGGCATTCACATAATGATGGCGCTGCTGATCCACATTTTTGGTTAGACCCTTTAACTGTAAAAGCTATACTACCAAGTTTACAAACTGAAATCATTAAAGCATTTCCAGAGAAAAAAAATCTAATTGAAAATAATATTCAATTATTTTCTAAAAAATTAGATAATATTCATAATACCATAGAGAAAGAATTAAAAAAGGTTAAGGGTAAATATGTCTTTACTTTTCACCCCTCATTTGAATATTTTATTAAAAGATATGGATTAATTTCAGGAGGATCTTTAGAAGTTGTACCAGGTAAAGAACCTAGCCCAAATTATATAAAGCATTTGTCTGATTTAATAAAATTAACTAAGACAAAGACAATTTTTAGCGAACCGCAATTCCCTAAAAAAACAGCAGAATCTATTGCTGCAATGACTAATACTAAATTAGAAGTTCTGGATCCAATTGGAGGTGTGAAAAATATAATCACATATTATGACTTGTTATTTTTTAATACTCGAGTGCTAAAAAAGAGTTTATAAACTCTTGATTAATTAGAGAAGTAAAAATAAATAATCAAAACAATTAATATTGAAGGTGCAGCAAATAGCATAGAATCAAATCTATCTAATAATCCTCCATGACCTGGGATTAAATTAGAACTATCTTTAATTCCAGCATCTCGCTTTAATTGTGATTCTGCTAGATCACCAATCGGGCCCACAATGCCGATGACTATTCCTATAATAATTGATAAAATAAAATTAAAGTTAGGAGTGAGATAATAAATTGGTATAGTAAACCCAACTACAGCTCCAACGAAGCCTGCAATTGCACCTTCCCAGCTTTTTTTAGGGCTTATTCGTTCAAATAATTTGTGCTTTCCAATTTTTCTTCCGATAAAATATGCAAATGTATCTGAACTCCAAATTGAAATAAACATTGACAATAACACATAATTCCAATTAATTTCATTGATTTGAATTAACGAAAGCAAATTCAAATTTAAAAAAATTTCTCCAAATTCATTAAACAATGAAATACAAATCACCGAAGAGAAAAATAAAGTTATATAGCTAAAGTTAGTAATTCCTGTAGAAATGTTAATCGTATTATTTGGAGCTTTATTCCATAAATTAATGCCAAAATGTAATAAAGAATTTAATAAAAGTAAAACTATTAAAATTCCCATTGCAGGAATTCCAGAATAATTACCACCATAGAAAAGTATTAAAAATATTGAAATAATAAAGATGGAATTCCAAATATAAGATAAACTTTTAATAGGAGTAGCACCCTTTTTACTAAAAATATTAATAAGTTCCCAGATACAAATATTAGAAAGTACAAAAACTAGTCCAAATAAATACCAACCACCGAGAATAATTAAAATAATTAATAATGGGATACCGATAATTCCAACGATTATTCTATTTTTCATATTTTATATTTTTATAAATTAACAGGTATTTTTATTGTAACTGTAGTACCTTTTTCTAATTCGCTTTTAATAATTATTTCACCATTAATTGCATCAATGAATTTTTTTGCTAATGTCATTCCTAAACCAATACCAGAGTATAATCCAATAGTATCATTAGATTTATAAAACAAATCAAATATTCTTTCAATTGTATAATCATCCATTCCAATGCCAAAATCTTGGACATCAATATAAACATAATTATCAATAATCCTATTTGTTATGGTAATTTCAGATCCTTGATTAGAAAATTTAATTGCATTATCTACTATATTATTAAGTGCTTGCCTTATTAAATTTCTATCTTGGTTAATTATTAGCTTCTTATCATTGTTTTCTAAAATTATTTTATGACTATTATGGGTCTTAATATTAAATTCATCAATACAAGAGTAAATAAAATCATTTAAATCAAATTTCTCGAAATTAAGATTAATTTGAATATCTTCTCCAATTCTAAGAGAATTATCCATTATAGTAGTAAGCATTTCAACAGATTGCTGAATTCTATCTAAATATTTTTCACTTGCAGCAGCTTGGCCCATCTTAATGAATTCTTTAATTATTTCTGCTGATGAAAATATAACAGTGAGCGGAGTGCGATATTCATGAGAAATCATTAAAATAAATTGAGATTTTAGTTTGTTTAATTCCTTTTCTCTCTCTAACGATAATTCAAGATCTTCTTTTGCTTTTAATAAATTAGCTTCAGATTCCATTCTGCTTGAAATCTCAACTTGCAGTATTTCTAATGTATCTTCAATTTCTTTTGTTCTATCTTTTACTTTTGTTTCAAGTGTCTCATTAAGAAGTCTAATTTCTTTCTCAGCTTCTTTCTGTGCTGTTATATCGCTAAAAATAATATAAATTAATTCTTTGTTATCTTGGACTATAATAGTAGAATATGTTATAAAATCTCTGAACTCTATATCATCATCAATATTGAATGAAAATGATATTTGGGCTTCTTTTTCTTTTGTTAAATATGCTTTTAATTCTTTCTTTGAAATATCAATAGGTCCCCCAGCTTTTAATAAAGAATCACCTATCTGATATGTGTAACCTATATTTTTAAAATAGTCGATAGCAGAAGGATTTGCATCATAAATAGCTAGTGTGTTAGGATCTAAAATCATCATCATAGCATTATTGCTATAAAACATTTTCATATATCTATTTTTAGAAGCTTCAAGTTCTTCAGTTCTTTTTTTAACTTCTTCTTCGAGTGTATCTCTATATGCTGTATACGACATATATCGTATTATTAAATATAGAATTGCTAATACTAAAAGAACAATTAATAGAATAAACCATGTAGATGAATAGAATGGAAGTTTAATTGTTATATTAGCTACTAAAAATTCGTCGCTATAAATTCCTAATGAATTCTTTACTTTAGCAAATAGTTTATAATTACCAGGTCTAAGATTACTAAATGTAAGAGTATTAGAATTAGTGTACTTTTGTTCAATAAAACCTTGATTAAGTGGTATTAATTTGTAATAAATAAAATTTCGAGATTCAAAATAATAAGATGGGATTGAATAGATAAATGATAAGTTATTTTCATCATAACTCAGGTCAAGATCTTTACTAAAAGGGTAATTTAAATCATTTACTAATAAATTAGTTACATTTAGTAAAGGTTTTATATCTCTAGAACTTGAATATATGTCAGTATATTTTGAGACACCTTTATTAGTTCCTACATATAAATTATTAAATTGGTCATAAATAAAAGCAGCTCTATTTACATCTATATATATAATTCCACTACCAGAGGAAAATGTTTTAAGAATTGATTTACCAGAATACTTGATACCATTTGAAGTACCAATCCATAATTCATTTTTAGGTGTCTTTAATATTGAATATACTTTTTCATTGATTAAGTAATTTCTATATCGTAATGAGCGAATAAGATGATTTTCTGATAATCCATAAATACCATTATTTGTTCCTATCCATGCTATCCCATGATTTTCAAAAATAGTATAAGTGCTTATTCCGATTTTGTCCAATGGAAGTGCTTGTACAAAATTATTTTTGTCTTTTTGATAAAATAATCCTGAAGTTTGAGTAGTTAAAACAATTCTATTGGATTTTGTAATAAATACATCTCGAAATGTAGAATTATCACATTGGAAAATTTTGATTATTTTACCATTATTATAATTATATACAGAATTAGAACTTATATATATAATATTTTGATTGCTATCGATTGCGATTGAAATTACTCTGTCAGTTTCTAATTTATTTGTTGATATATAACTTAGAGAATTATCATCGTTAATTTTTATTATTCCTTGCTCGCCAGCAGAAGCATATATTTCACCTTTTTTGTTCTTTACAATTCGATAAATGTGTGGATTTTTGTGATTTAATTTTATTTTTAGAGGTATTTTATGTTCTTCGAAAATAGTAAATCCAGAAGGGTGCCCTACGACATACTTATTTTTTTTCATTTCTAGAAGCGAAGTAACAGAATTTTCTAATAATCCTTCATCTTGATTAAAATTAGTAAATTTTAAATTTGGAATTTTATTTAATCCTTCATTTGTAGCAATCCACAAAATATTTTCTCTATCTAAAAACACAGAATTGATTTCATCGCTTATCAATCCAGTTCTTAAATTTAAAACAATTTCATTTGTATGCTGGTCGAAAAATATTTTTAATTCTCTGCTCGTACCATATAAAATATTATTATAATAATTAGGGATTAAAAAATATTTTCTATCATTACTAGGTATATCATTTTGTTTAAATACTTTCTTAATATGAAAGGATTTACCATCAAAAACTCCCATATTTTTATCAGTAAAAAGCCATAGTGAATCATTATTCGCTTTGTCGCGAGCGATTGCATAAATACTATTAATTGAATGATTTATTAAATGATTGAAAGAAAAGATTTCAGAATCTTTGATTTTAAATAAACCTTTATCAGAACCGACATAAACATCTTCAAAAACTGTAAGTACTGAATATATTTTAGTAATATTAAGCTTTGTCTTATTATTGAATTCAATACTTTGATTTAAGTCAAAATATTTCCATTTGTTTTTTTTAAATATCCATAAATTGTACTTACCATCAGTGAATACTGCTGTAATTTTTCCTTTATTATTATTTAAATGAAATTTTTGATATGTTATATCTTTAGTTTTATTTAAGAAAGTAGGGAGGGATTTATCAGGATTATTTAAATCAATGAATTTTACTTCTCCACCATAGGAATATATAGCCCAGAGGCGATTCATCTCATCGAAAAATATTTCATTGAAATGAGAGTTATTCAGTGAATTATAGAGATTGTTAGACCATTTAAAGCCATCATATTTACTTATTCCATCATATGTAGAACACCAAATTTCCCCGGATTTCCCTTGAGTAATATAATTAATATTAGAATTAGATAATCCTTCTTCTTGTGTATAATGGTAAATAGCTAATTTACCATTTGAAGCGTTCTGCGCAAATAGCAAAAGTAAAATTACAAGTATTGATCTGAAATATATTTTCATTTATTTTAGAGATATTTTTTTTAAGATTATCGTCATTTCTGATTTTATATTTAATTATTATTTCTTGCCCTTTTCATTAATTCAGCTGTTCGTTCTGCTTGCAAAGTAAATGTCTCGAGTTTAGCTTCAATTATTTGTGGGTAAACATTTCCATCAGATTCAATTGTCAAAAATGGCAATGTCATATTATCTTTAAATATTGGTGACATCTTATAATTTGGATCATTAAGCAGATGAGCTTCTTTTTTCCCTTTTACTGTTAATTCCGGAGTAACAACTGCTTCAGAAGTCCTAGTTGGCATGCACCCAAACGGACCAATATTAATAACACCACAGTAATGATCTAAAGTCTCATAGATAGATGTACCAATTGTAAGTCCTACTTCTCCTCTACATTGTAGAGGGAAGAGGTGCTTGCTATGCTCTACTATTGGTTCTACATTAGTTTTCTCATATTTATAATAACCAGTTTTTTCTAAAATTTTCTTAAGACGCACTTCGGCATATTTCATGTATGAACTTCTAATTATTCTTTCTTTAGAGTCTTTTATAGATTTATCTGGTTGCATTATATTTTTTTTCATTAAATAATCTAAATAAAAAAGCCATTCCAAAATAGTAGCAGTTTTTACAATAAAACCACGCTCAGCAAAGTAGTAGCTTAGATATTTATTAGCAAATCTATCATGTCTTACATACATTTCGCCTAATAATGCTATGTACTTACTTTCCTTTAAAGGAGTTTTAATTGGAATTTTATTTTTAATATTATTAGAAAATATTTCTAAGTTCTTAAAAACTTTTGTATTATTAATAACTAAATTATCCTCGAATACTTTAAATTCTTCATTAAAAATAATTTCACCTTGCTTTGGATCTTTAGAATTAGCTAAAATTGCAGACCTAATATCATCCATTACATTTGCTATCATTAAGCTAAGAGCGGCATTCTTAGAAAAATTTTCGCCCAAACCTGCGAATCCATTTTCTTGTGCAAGTGCCATAGGAACTACATTTTTTATCTTTTTTCTTCGAATTAGATCTCTCATTAATACTGGATATTGACCTAATCGACAATCACCAGCTCCTTGCACAATGAAATAAATAATATATGATTCTCCATCCCAATTTTTTTCTAAATATTCCATCATTGTTCCGATGCAAAGAATAAGAGGAAGGCATTCTTTGCCAGAGGAATATTTTCTACCATACTTGAGAATTTCTTGATTTGCTTCCGGAGTTACTACTGCATTTAATCCAATACTTTTGAGCGATGCAGTAAATAAACGAGAAGTTAAATCACCCATAGAAGGAATAAGTATCGTTACTCTTGGGTCATTAATAGGTATTTTTTTACCATCAGAACTAATAAAATATGCATTATCATTAGTAAATTCAAGGTTAGCAGGTGTAAAATCATTTTGTTTGCTTTTATACTTACCAATTTGTACCTTTCTGAAATTAGAAATAATATCAATAGCTGCATCTATTCTTGTGTTAATGCCTGAATCTGCTGTATGACCGTCTAATTCCAATGTAAGAGAAGGTTTTATTCCCATAGTAGTGCGGAAGATTGTCATTATCATTGAGTCAGGGGCGCAAGAAAAATTTGAAACATAAGTTGCAAATAATTGTGGATGCCTTTCGACTACTTGAGCAGCTTTGAGGATTTTTTTACCACTTTCCCAATATTGGTTTTCATCGAGTGGTTCATTTCTGAACTCAAGCATATCATAAGGTATTACTTTTATGCCCCGAGAAGCAAATTTCCTCGGAATACCTTTATTTGCAACTTCCGTAAAAGTATTATATGGTCTTCCAATTAAGACAATTGCGAATTCCTCAGGATTATCTTCTAATTCCTTTAATGCTTTTCTGCCGATTTGAATTAATTCATTATCAAAATCAGCTTGAGTCATATATGCAATTTTATATGCTCTTTTGATTTTATTTATATCATATTCACCTATCTGATTAGCGATTTCGATAAATTTATCTTCTTGAGTGTGATATCCATAAGCATAATTAAAAATTGAATGTATGATCTTTTTCTTGTCAATGATATCTTTAAATGCTTGTGGGATAAAATATGCTTCAGTATTTAAAAAAGCACATGTACAATTACTGTCCTTTTTATGAAATTCTTTGTCTTCAGTGTACATTTCCATTATTCCGGGCAAGAAATAATAGTCACAGTTATGATCGATTAAATCTTGAAATAACCCTAATGAAAGCTGCGCTGGATAGCAGAATGAAGATAATTCTCTCTCCATTCCTTCTTCTTTAGGTGAATTAGACATATAAACGTTAAATCCCAACTCAGCAAAGAAATTATAATATAGCGGATAAAGAGTATGAGTATGGAATGAACCATTTATACCAATTGTTTTAGCTTCTTTCGGAATGCTTTTGTTATTTGAATATTTCGAAAACATTAGATTTTGTCTAATATTAACATAATCATTTTTTGAAATTTCATAGAAGCAATAGTCACCACTAATTTGATCACAATCAGGAACTTGCTTGTATGCTGTTTTTATAAACCGCATACCGCATTTCTGCATTACTCGTCCACTTGCGGGATTGTCAATATGATGCCGTGTACGTACATTTTCAACACCCACAACAGAAAATGCGAATGATAAGATTCTCTTACAAGCTTCTGACATAATACCTTGATTCCAGTATTTTTGGCTCAACGCATAATGAACCTCACAATTGTTATTATCGTCAAACGCATTAATATAAATGTAGCCAATAGCTTGAGAAATGTTTTTAAGGACTATGACCCAGTGATATGTTTCTAGATTTGAATACTCTTCAATCCACCCTAGTAAAAGTGATTTAGTTTCCTCAATATTTTCGTGAGGCTTCCAACCCCAAAATTTGCTGACCTCCGGGGCTGTCACCCAATTATCAAACATATCCGTTGCGTCATTATTATCATAGCGTCTTAGAATCAAGCGTTCTGTTTCAATTGTTTCAGTACCAACATGATTTAACATAATATCCCCCATCCATATAAACAATCTGGGTGTATTTCCCAAGTTATCGCGAAATTCCATACGCTGAATAATGAAAATCAGCAAATAAACGACCAGCAACTGTTTATGTCCATATTGATGATTCCATTACTCCTGCGAATGAAGAAAATAAATCTAAGCGGTTTCTAACATGAGAAGTTCAATTAAGTAAGGTTGGAAAACTCCTTGTTTTACCTCTTCCTATAGAATCAACACCGACACTAGATCCATAATTGCCATTTTGTATCCCACTAGTACTTACATTTATATTTTTTCGCCAATGTCTTGGATACGCATTATCGAGAATACTAGAGTAATAGGATCATTACTAGGCAACTACTTATATTCATGCAAATACAGGATAATTATATCATAGAATTGTAAAAAATGAAATCATGAGCTCTACTGACAGGATGACCTGGCTTCAACTGGGTAATATCGGTAAGGAAACAAAAAAATTAAATCAAGACAGCCAATAAATTGTAATGTAACAAGGGGAGTGATTCTTTTACGGAATAGCCGTTTTTGTGTTGTTCTTCATGTAAGCAATCTCTATTGCTCACGATAATGTTTTGCGGCTCCCGTAAATGTTATTTTATCCATATAATCCTTTGTATTAACAATAGTTACTTCCAAAGGTATAACATCGGTTTTT
>CALLXS010000125.1 GCA_937875295.1 uncultured bacterium
TGGGTGTGTGGAATTACTCCAACACTTAGATTAGATGCTATGAATAATATATTAAAAGTTATCGATGATACTGATAAATCTAATGTTACGGATTTGTTGAATAATAGTAAGATGTTTCAAATCAACAAAGATGATTTTATTAATAATATTAGTGGCGATATTTATAAAAAGCAGTACTCAAGATATTTGCTTTTAAAACAGGAGTTTTTGCTTTCGGAAAATACAGTACATTTATCAGGTTATAATTATATTACTGTTGAGCATATTTTGCCTCAAAATCCACCTCAGAATAGTGAGTGGTGTATAGATTTTACCGAAGATCAAAGGTGTTTTTGGACAAATAAAATTGCAAATCTTGTTCTTATAAGTCAGAGAAAAAACAGTGCCCTAGGAAACTCAGATTTCAAGAAAAAGAAAGAGGTATATTTAAAAAAGAGGATTGACGCATTTAATGCAAATAAAGTATTTATTGAACAAAATTCACAATGGACACCAGATGTACTTGAAAAAAGGCAGAAATATATTTTAAGTTTACTGATAGAAAATAAATGGTAAAAATAAAATATTTATTTACATTTGTTTGTGGTAAAGATTTCTTAAATAGAAGTAGAATTTCGGTTATCCCAAAAGATGTTATTTTTCAGTGCATTGATGTTTATAGGACAAATAAATATAAGAGCTAAAGTGTAAAATCAGGGGCTTAATTCTGGAACTCTTTTAGTGTCTACTTTATGGTATAATTTCACTGTATAAGGACGATAATTTGAGCGGGGGAATAAAAAGTGAATGAAAAAATACTTTTAGTAGATGATGAAAAGAGCATCTTAGATGTACTGACCTATGCACTAAAAAGAGAAGGATATTTAGTAGAAAGAGCTTATGATGGAGAGGAAGCACTTCATAAAGTAGATATTTTTAATCCACAGATAGTAATTTTAGATTTAATGCTCCCTGTAATAAACGGATACGATGTTTGCAAAAAGTTAGAAAACAAAAATATTGGGATCATCATGCTTACAGCAAAGGAAGATATTGTGGACAAGATACTTGGTCTTGAACTTGGAGCGGATGATTATATGACAAAACCTTTTGACATAAGAGAACTTCTTGCAAGAATCAAGTCACTTGTAAGGAGACTTAATAAAACTGTTGATGAAAAAAGGAATAATGGTGTCATAACTATAGGTGATCTTAATATTAATAAAAAAAAGAGAACTGTAAGTATAAAAAATGTTTTGGTAGAGCTTACACCTATGGAATTTGACCTGCTGTATTTACTCCTTTCAAATCCAGGCATAGTATACTCCAGAGAACAGCTTTTAAATATAATATGGAGTATGGATTATGTTGGAGGAACACGAACTGTAGATACACACATTCAAAGGGTAAGAAAAAAGTTAGGTCATAGTTATCAGGATTTAATACAAACCGTTTATGGTATTGGATATAAAGGGGTTGATGAATTATTTGAAGGTGGGAATTAAATTCAAGCTCATATCTTTTACAGCTTCACTTTTATTGATTGTAATATTATTTTTGAGTTAACTGCACATTTTTCTAATGAAAAATAATACAAGTTCTTTCTTTTAAAATAATACAATAGGAAAGTTGCCGGAGTGGTTGAACGGGACGGTCTCGAAAACCGTTATAGGGTCAACCCTATCGAGAGTTCGAATCTCTCACTTTCCGCAAAAACATTTAATACTAAATAATTGAAGCAGACTATTTTCCATTTGAAAATAGTCTGCATTTATAATAATGTGAATTATTCTTTATTAGGTTTCCTCTTGCGAGTAGGTTCATTTTTTGGTTTTAATTTGATCTTTTTATTTGTAGATTTTTCTTCTTTTTCAGAATCTCTTAATTTATCTACCCTTTTCTGAGCTTTTCCGAAAATTGAATCTTCCCTATATTTTTCATTTAATTCAATTATTCCTGCATCCTCGCCCATCATTATTGAAGCTCCTTCTTCTATTCGAGAATAGGAATAAATATGAAAATTACCGTCTTTTACATCTGCGACAATGTCGTCTCTGAGCATTAGATCTTTTATATTTTGCTTTGGTATTAAGACACTTTGGTCTCCTGTAAATCCTCTTTCCTTACATATTTCATAAAAACCTCTAATTTTCTCATTTACTCCGCCAATTGGTTGAACATCTCCTAATTGATTTACAGAACCAGTAATTGCGATATTTTGTCTTATTGGAATTTCAGCTAGAGAAGATAGAATTACATAAACTTCAGCAGCTGTAGCACTATCACCATCAATACCACCATAAGATTGCTCAAAAGATAATGATGCAGTTAAGTTCATTGGTTTATGCTTAGCAAACATATTCCTTAATATACCCGAAAGTATAAGTACTCCTTTATTATGAATAGAGCCACTCATATCAGCTTCTCGCTCGATATTTATTATTCCGGCATTTCCTGCGGAAATTACAGCAGTAATTTTAGCAGGTTTTCCAAATTCATACATTCCAGTATCGAGGACAGTTAAACCATTTATTTGTCCTACTCTCTCCCCTGTGGTATCAATTAATGTACTACCTTTTATTATTTGCTTCTTGAGTTTTTCATCAATCATATTATTGCGATAATCTCTTTGGCGTATAGCTTCATTTACATCATTTCTATTAATATATTCTAATTTAGTACCTCTATCATAAAAAGCTGCTTCACGCACGACATCTGCTATATCAGAAAATTTCAATGAAATATTTTCTTGATTTCCGCTATGAGCCACAGCCCATTCAATAATAGCAGCTACGCCATCAGCAGTACAATGTGGTAGTTTATCATCAATACAAATTTTTGCAATGAATTTAGCGTAGTCCATTAAAATATCTTGAGATTTTTCAATTTCATAATCAAATTGAGCATTTACTTTGAATATTTTCTTAAATCCTTTTTCATATTCATACAGCATTTTATATAGAGTCAATCCACCGATAATAATTACTTTTACATCAATTTCAATTGGTTCTGGCTTGAGGTGTAAAATATTTGTCTGATATTGAGATTCATAAGGTTGAATTTCAATTTGATTATAAAGCAAAACCCTTTTAAGGGCATTCCATACTCCAGGCTCATTAAATATATCTAAAGCATTTACAATTAAAAAACCTTTATCTGCTTTTAATATTGAGCCAGCTCTAATTTTTGTAAAATCAGTTCTCCAAAATCCACGACTATCTAAATTTCTATCAATTGTTCCGAATAAATTATTATAAGAAGGTGTGATTTCCATTATTACGGGAGGTTTGTTTGTCTCTGAATTATCAAGTATTACATTAACTCTATAAATATAAAATGGATCAATATTTAGTTCTTCACCACTTTCAATTACTTCTTGAATTGCTTGTACTTTCGGTACAAATATTTGTAAATTATTTAAAATACTTTCTTTTACTTCAGAAATATAAGTTGCGATTTTTTCATCAAGGAAATTTTCTGGAATCGCCGATAATGTATTTTCAACGACAGTTTTAGCTGCTGATTTGTCATTCATTATCATCACATTACGCAATTCTTGCATTAATTTAATAGATTTCCTACTTAAATCAAATAAATCATTATGAAATTTATCATATTTTTTTTGTAGTTCTTTTGCCTTTTCTTCGGTAATTTTCTTTTGAGATATTAATTCATAAAGAGTTTCGATATGTACAGGTTCATTATTAACTAATGGAAATACTTCTGCTTGCATTATACCTTGGTCATTTTCTATTTGACCTCTAATAAAGCCATCTTTTTTTATGTAATCATCAAATTCATTTAGAATTGCTCTTTCTTTTTCTTGATATTCATTGAGGATTTTTTGCTTTGATGATTGAAATCCTTCTTCTTCAAATAATCGAGGCAACTGTGTTTTTAAATAGCTAATAGCATCGTCCATAGCTTTCTTAAATTCCTTTGCTTTGCCTTTAGCTAATTTTATTAATCGTGGATTCTCTGGAGTTAAAAAATTATTTACATAGCAATAATCATTAGTCTCATGATTTGAAGTTGTTACAGTATCAAGAATTGATTTTACAGTTGACATTCTACCTGTACCTGATAAACCAGATACAAAAATATTATATCCTTTAGAACGCAACTCTGCACCTAAGCGGATAGCTTCAATAGCACGTTGTTGCCCTACTATTTTATCTAAAGGATTAATTTCCGCAGTAGTTTTAAAATTTAATAATTCTAAGGGACATTTCCAGCTTAATTCTTCTGGTGACAACTCAAAATTTTTAATAAATTCACTATAAGAAAATGTTATTTCAGAGCTATTACTTTTCATACCGACTTTATTATTTGGTTTATAGATACTTCAGTATATGAAGCGTTATTTAAATAAATATTTTGAAAAAATTGAATAATTAGTAGAATATCTTATTTATATTAATTATATCATGAATTTATTTAATTAATACCAATAATAGGAAATTTGAGCATATATTCCTCTTTTACTATGATATCCAAGTCCTACTCCGATTTGCATTGGGAAAAAATATTGCACCCCTGCTCCAAATGTAATTGAAGATTTATTTTCTGCACCTAAAATATATTTTGAACCATTAGTCTCTCCTTTTTTAGTAGCAAGTACTGAATCAGTTCCAACTCCATAGCCAATATTTCCAAAAACCGTAAATGCATCATTTAAATCATAAAAATAATAAGCATCAGCAGTAACCCAAATTGAAGGATATGTAAACCTTTCATTTGCATCTGGGATACTTAAATATTGGCGCGAATGTTCTGGTAAATATTTACCAACTCCTGACACTCCTAATGAAAGCCCTACATTCCAATATCTAAAACCAAACCCCAAGCTCATACCATTGAAATCATATCCAATATCAAAAAAAGGTGATTTCATATTCGTGGTAGGTTCCTTAGAAGTTTCTTGAGAAAATAAATTTAAGAAGCACATCATTGCAACTGCTACAGTCATTAAAATATTTTTCATTTCTTTATCCTATTAAATGTAATTTATAATTCGAAATTTGTTAAAAAAAGACGCCTACTTATAATTAATAGGCGTCTAAAATTAACATTTTTTATTGAAAAATACAATTATTTTACAAATTGTTTTGCATAATATTTAGGAGTAAGATCTTCGCCTGTAGCTTTTTTAATCATTTCTTGCCATTTATATTTAGCACCAACTGAAAATACATTGTCAATTAAATATTTTCCAACTTCTGGTTTTCCATAAAAACTCAAATATTGAGAACCATCACCACCTGTTACATTAGCTATTTTGAAATATAACTGAGATGCTAATAATTCACCTAAATGATAATTGTGATAATAGCATGGACTTGTTGCAATATGAATTTTACTAGCCCAATCAGGTTCATTTCTACCTTCAGGCTTTTTAATCATTTGATATTTTTCTACTAAATCCCACCATAATTTATTTAAATCTTGATCTGGGTCAGCATAAAGTCCCTTTTCAAATCTATACATTACTTGAGACCAACGACTGAAAACTAACTGCTGAAGAATAGAAGTTTTAATAATATTATCTTGTATTTTGTTTATTTCACTTTCTGGCACTTTAGCTACATCTTTTAACCAAGTTGGATTCGTTGCCATTCTACCAAATAGCATAGCAATAGCTTCAGTTGAAAAAATTTGAGCTGGTATTTTCAAATTCCATGGTAAATCTTTTGCATAATGTTTATCATAGAGAGCATGCCCATATTCGTGAAGCATTGTATCCATCCATTTGCTATTGTTTTTCACATTGCAGAGTACACGTATATCTAAGGCATCTCTATCAATATTAATGCAATAAGCGTGTTGATTTTTGTTAGGTTTTTCATATAAATCACTTTTTGCTACTAAATCATCAATATTAAGACCAATACTATTATAATAGTCTTTTGTAATATTTACAACATCTTTATTTTTAAAGTATTTATCTAAATCTATATTATAGATTTCAGGTGCTTCTTGGAAAAATCTATTTTGGTAATTCCAAGGCATTAACTCTTCTTTTTTAATTCCAACTTTTTGAGCAAGAACAGAATCCATTACATCTTTTTCACGTTTGAAGGCATCGCGAGTAAGTACATCTAATTCATCAAATAATTTTTCAATTTCTTTAGGATCTTCTTCGCTTAAAGTAAGCTTCATTGTATGATAATTTTCGTATCCAAGAGCTTCAGCTTGTTCATTGCGTTTTTTCACAAGAGCTATAATATCTTTTGAAATTACGTTCCCAATTTGCTTATGTGCATACCATACTTTTTCGAGTTCTTTGTTATCTGTAGAAGTTCTAAGAACATCTTCAACATCATTGTCAGTTAATTTTTTCCCATCGACTTCAGCTCTGAAATTTGAATATTTACCTTCAATTTGAGAATTCATTTTAGTAAGTTCATTTAATAAATTTACATCTATTTGCATTGATGCAAATTCATTATAAAGGACTTCGATTTGTCTTACTTGAAGTGGATCAGTGATTTCTTTAGAATTTTTAAATGCCATTAATGTATCAAATCTACCCTTATCTGATAAATAAGCATTTAATTTCATTTCAAAATCTGCCACTTTCTTCCAATTTTCATCATTACTTGAAATTGAAGCATTGAAATATGATTCAGCATAATCTCTCGAAGCTGGAGCCATAAAATCCACATAAGATTTATAGAATTTCTCAAATTCTTTCACATATTCTCCTTCTTTAAATTTAACTTTTGATGTGTCCGCATCTTTATGAGCTACACCACATCCTGCAACTACAACCATCGAAATGGCGATTATTAATAAATTTTTAAAAAAATTCATGATAATTTTTCCCTTTTTATGATTTAACAAATTTTCTTATAATTTATATTAGACGTAACATTAATCTAATTAATATTTTAAATATTGAAATTAAACATTTTTTTATTCGTTATATTAATTAATTATATCTTATCTCTTAAGATTAACTTTATTTATTAAAAGTTATTTCAAATAATATATCCTATGAAAAAAATCAAAATTGCATTACTTTGGCATTTTCATCAACCTTACTATAAAAAAGAAGATAAATTTATTCTTCCGTGGGTTCGTTTGCACGGTGTAAAGGATTATAAAGATTTAGTTGAGCTTTTTATGGAGTTCCCTAAAATTAAGCAAACTATAAATATTGTTCCTTCAATGTGGATACAAATTCGAGATTATATTAATAATGTCACTCAAGATGAAATTCAGATTTTAAGCAAAAAGGATTATAAGGAATTTAGCGAAAACGATAAAAAAGAGTTCATTAGAATGTTTTTCCTTTGCAATGAACAAAATATGATAAGACCATACTTATCATATTCAATTCTTTTTGATAAAAGCAAAAATAATACTTTTGATTCTTTCACCCCTCAAGAAATATTAGATATCCAAGTATGGTATAATCTAACATGGATTGGTCAATTTTCTCGCAAAAACCCATTTATTGATAGATTATTTCAAAAAGGAAACAATTTTACTGAAGCGGAGCGTAATATCATATTAGATTATCACAAAGAAATTTTATCATTGATTAAACCTCGCTTACAGACATTAGAATCCTCAGGAAATTTAGAAATTAGTATTTCTCCCTTTTATCACCCAATATTACCTCTTTTATGCAATTCTGATTCTACATTAGAATCTATGCCAGAAGCTGAGTTGCCTAATACAAATTTTAATTTCCCAGAAGATGCCACTGCTCAAATAAATAATGCTTTAAACTTTTATAAAACTACTTTTAACAAAGTTGATTCTAATGAAGTAATAGGAATGTGGCCTAGCGAAGGTTCTTTATCAAATGAAACTTTAGGGATAATGATTGATAATAATATTAATTGGGCTGCAAGCGATGAATTAGTACTTTCAAATTCTTTTAAAGAAAATTATAAATCATATTTCAAATATTTCCCGATTAAATATAAGTCTAAAGATCATAATAATGATATTACTTTATTTTTCCGCGACCATTCGCTCTCTGATGCTATAGGGTTTGAATATTCAAATTGGAACGCCGATGATGCAGCTAATAACTTTATTTCTCGCATCCTAAATATTAAAAATAATCTAATTCATGAGCTCCCTCCGGAATGCTTAGATTATGCTGTAATACCAATTATTTTAGATGGTGAAAATTGTTGGGAATTTTATCCAGAAAATGGAATTCATTTTCTAAGGAGTTTATTTAATAAAATCGAAAATAGCACAGAAATTGAGACAGTATTATTTAAAGATGTTTATCATAAATTTTATTCTAAAATTCCTGATTTATTTAATTTGCAAGCTGGCTCATGGATAAATGGCAATTTTAATATATGGAGTGGTCACCGCGATCATAGAATAGCTTGGAGCATATTAGCTGAGACTCGTAAATTAGTACAGGAGAAATCTCAAGAAATTAGTCAAGAAATTTATTCGGAAGTAATGAATTATATTTATATTTCCGAAGGATCTGATTGGTTTTGGTGGTATGGCGATTCACACTGGGCAGAAAATAAATATGATTTTGATGAATTATTTAGATATAATTTAACTAAAATTTATAATTTGCTTAATATTCAAATTCCTGATGTTTTATTAACACCAATTAATAAACAATTAGAAGATAAAAAAACTACAAATCCTCTAAATAAAATTAGTTTTAATGAATTTAATTCCATTAAATTCGATGAATGGTATAATTCTGAAATCTGGAAAAATGCTGGATATATAAACTTATCTGCTAAAATGTCCTCAATGCACAAAGTAGGTGATATTCTAAAAAGTATTTATTATGGAAATGATGATAGAAATAACTTATATGTGAAATTAGAACTATCTGAATTAATAAATAATTCCACTTCAATTAATATTACTTTAAATTTTGCCGATAAAGAAATTGTTATTTTTATTAATAAAAATGAAATAAATATAAAATCTGCAAGTAATTTAAAATTTATTTATTTTACTACTAATAATGGTATTTGTTTTGCTTTAAATTTAAAAGAATTAATGAAAATAAATGAAATAATTTTGCATATTTCAACTAATAATCAAGATATTAAAAATAATTACACTGATATACCACTAACTATTTTATAAAAATGAATACGCTCAACAACATAGTTAATGTTGACAAACCATTAAGCCATGAGGAATTAATTGTTCAAAGAGATAATATACTCAAATATATTTCCTTAAATAATTTAATTGAGTTTTTTCCATTAGGTTTTATAATTTTAAATAGTAGTAGGCAGATTGTATATCATAATAAAAATTTTAATATTTTATTAGGAAACGATATAAATTATGATTATTTAGGCAAAACTCCAGGGCAAGCTTTTAATTGTAATTATTCTGATATTGACCCAAATGGATGTGGTTGCAGTGAGTTTTGCAAAGAATGTAATGCATCAAAATCAATTATAAAAGCCTTTTATAATTCCAACTCTATTGGAGAATGCAATATCCTTTCAAAAAATTCAAAAGCTCTTAATTTAACTATACATACTTATAGTTTCATAGTAAAAGGTGATAAATTTATTTTTTGTGCTATAAAAGATAATAGCGAACAAAAATATAAAGAAATGCTTGAAAGATTATTCTTCCACGATATTTTAAATACATTGAATTCACTAAAAGGAATTACAGATATAATCAAAGAACATCCAGATGAAATTGATGAATTTAATACAATTTTGCAAAATTTAACATCATCATTAATTGATCAAATTCATTCTCAAAAACAATTATTACAAGCAGAAAATGACACTTTAGCAGTAAAAATATCAAATGCTAACTCTTCTGAATTAATTAGTGCAATTATATATACCTATAAAAATATAGCTGAAAATGCAGGAATTAACCTTTATGTTGACTCTAATGCTAAAGAAATTGCATTAAATACTGATATTAATCTTGCCCAAAGAGTGCTAGGTAACATGCTTAAAAATGCAATTGAAGCTTCTAAATCCGGAAATTCTATTAAAATTGACTGCCAAGAAACTATTGATACAGTAGATTTCTCTATTCATAATGAATCTGTTATTCCAAGAGAAGTTCAGTTACAATTATTCCAACGTACATTTTCTACAAAAGGTACTGGTAGAGGTTTAGGTACTTATTCTATGAAATTATTAATGGAAAAATATCTAAATGGAAAAATTTCTTTTATTTCTAAAAATGAAGTTGGAACAATTTTTACAGCTTCTTTTCCAAAATAAATATTTATTTATATTCTATGTTTATTTTATGAGCATGTCAAGACACTCTCCTCAAACTACTTTCGGGAAATAAAAAAAATATAACTTAGCATTATCAAAACTGATGTTATATAATGGAGGTAAGTTTATATAAATGGGGGTAAATTGACATGGAAGTTGTATTGGACTTCGACTTTAAACTAAATAAATCACAGGTATTTCGAACTTTAAAATCCTATGGAGAGTTATTGGAAGAAAATGAAATAGAAGGGCTGTACAACTTGCTTCTTCCTACAGTATATGAAACGGCAGAACCCGTAGGCATATTCAGCATAGAAAAAAATGACAGCCATCTTTCCTTTAATGTCATGAAAAACTACAGCCACATGGTGTACTGCATCATAACTCTCGGAGATAACTGCAGTAAAAAAATAAGCGAGTTTTTTTCCTATGGAAATATGAAAAGGGGAATGGTAATGGATGCAATGCTCACTTCCTACCTGTTTGAAACAAGTTCTCAGCTTTTCACCCACATCTACAAAAAATCCAAAGAATTGAATCTAGGGTTAAGCTGCAGAATATCACCCGGCGACGGAGAGCTTCCTCTTGAATATCAAAAAAACATACTTGAAAAACTGGATGCCAAAAATTTTTTAAATTTAACTGTAACGGAAGGCTATATGCTTTCTTCCGACCATTCCATGGCATATATATACGGAGCCGATGAAAATTTGCCCTTAAACAAAAAAGACCATGATTGCTCACGATGTCCCAACAGAGATATCTGCAACATGAAAACCATTTGATCATCGTCTGCGCTTATTTTTTCTTTTTCTGTATCTTTAAAAATTTTTTTCATTTGTTTTAAACTAACTATTTGATAGTCTGTTCTAAACCCAAATGCTTCATGTAAGGCATCAATAA
>CALLXS010000126.1 GCA_937875295.1 uncultured bacterium
AATATTTAATTATATAAAATTAAAGAAAAACAAAAATAATGATTATAATTTTCTCTTACAAATTACTTTAATCAAAAAATAATTAATTTACTTACTAATAAAATGAAACCTGTTCTAAATGTAAATCAAGTTCGTTCTCTCGATACTTTCGCTATAAATGAATTAGGCATGCCTGAAGCAGTTTTGATGGAAAATGCTGCTAATTACACATATAATTTTATCAAAAGTAAAAGTAATATTTTTCACACTCGCCCAAAAGTCCTAATATTATGCGGTGTAGGGAATAATGGTGGAGATGGATTAGCATTAGCAAGACTAATGATTAATGAATATGATGTCGAAACCATTTTAGTAGGTAATTTGGAAAAGATGAGTAACGTAACAAAAAATAATTTTCAAATTTTAAAAAATATCTATGGAAATATTGAATATTTTAATGAAAATAATGATTATAATTTTGACAAATATGATATTATTGTTGATGCTTTAATTGGTGTTGGATTTAATGGAGAGTTGAGACAAAATATTAAAAAATTATTACGTGGAAGTAATAATTCTAAATCAATAAAAATTGCAATTGATGTCCCATCTGGATTAAATGCAGATAATGGAGAGCATAGCGAAGATGCTTTTTTGGCTGATTATACAATTACAATGTTTGCTGATAAATTAGGATTTTATTTGTGTGATAAAAATATAACTGGTGAAGTAGTTGTCGCAGATTTGGGGTTACCTAAGAATTATGCTTTTCAATTTGCCAATAATTATATTATTGATGATGCTGAAATTGAAAAATATGGTAATAGTCGAGATATAACTACTTCTAAATTTGACTACGGAAAAGTTGGTATAATTGCAGGATCTCATAAATATTCTGGAGCTGCTGCCTTAACTGCAAATGCATGTATTAAATCAGGAGCTGGTTTAGTTTATTTGTTCTCTCCAATTGCTCATTCTTCACTTTTTCCTGAAATAATATTTGAGAAATTATCAGAAATTGATGGCTTCATTGATAGTTCAAATTATGATACACTTTTCAAAAGACTTGAGACCATGGATTCTATAGTGATAGGACCGGGAATTGGACAAAATCAATTTACTTTGGAGTTAATCGGAAAAATAGTTCAAAATTTATCAAAGGAAATCCCTATTTTGATTGATGCTGATGCACTGCAAATTACCAAAAAACACAATATATTAAGAGAAAACATTATTATCACGCCTCATATTGGGGAATTTGCTGATATTTCTTTCAAAAATAGAAACGAAATTAGTCGATATAATGATTGCATTGAATTATCCAAAAAATTAAATTGCACGGTACTATTAAAAGGTCATCATACTTTGATTTCTAATGGTAATATTACTTTTATTAATACAAATGGTAATCCAGGAATGGCTACTGCTGGAAGTGGAGATGTTCTTTCTGGAATTATTGGTTCATTATTAGCTCGTGGAATTGATGTAATTAAAGCTGGTGCAATTGGTGCATATTTGCACGCTAGAGCAGGGGATATTTATGCATTAAAATATAACCAAATGTCCCTTACAGCTTCTGATATAATAAATGAAATTAAAAATATTGTTGTTGATTCTAAATCATAGATAATCTATATAAAATTTTTCAAAAAAAAATAAAACAAATATTTGCATAGCATTATTTTTAAATATTTTATTTTGAAGATGATTCCCGCTAATAACTAGATTATTCATTTTAATAATAATCACTTGCTTAAAGCAGTAGAGGAGTTTTTCTGTATTAATATTTTCGTAGAGAATATCTTTAGAAATTTTCAATCTAATAGATGAAATATTTATTCTGATAAGTAGCAATTAATATAATATTTTCAGTAAAAATACGTTTTCATAATGATATAAATTTTTAATATAATAACATTAGTTTAAGGAATAATCTATATGTCTTTTGAAATAAAAAATAATGTCTATTGGGTTGGCGTAATTGATTGGGGTTTAAGGAAATTTCATGGTGAAGAACTTTCTACAAATAATGGTTCATCATATAATTCATATTTAATTAAAGATGAAAAAAATGTATTAATTGATACTGTTTATACTCCATTTGCTGAAGAATTTATTAATAATTTGCAGAAAGAAATTTCGCTCGAAGAAATAGATTGCATTGTAATAAATCATGCTGAACCAGATCATAGTGGGGCTTTACCATATTTAATTGAAAAAATGCCTAATGCCAAAATTATATGCTCCACAAATGGAATGAAGTCAATTAATGGTTATTATCATTTAGATAAAGAAATGACTGTTATGAAAACTGGAGATACTCTTAATATTGGTAGCAGAGAATTAGTATTTGTCGAAAATCAAATGATACATTGGCCTGATTCAATGATGTGTTATTTAACTAAGGATAATATCCTCTTCTCGAATGATGCATTTGGTCAGCATTATGCAAATAAAGCTATGTATAATAGTAAAGCAGATAAATGCTTAATTTATTCTGAATCTTTAAAATATTATGCAAATATTGTTGCTCCATTTTCAAAAAAAGTGGCAAAAAAAATCGAAGATGTATTAGCTATGAACTTGACGATAAATTATATTTGTCCGTCTCATGGCATAATATGGGATGAAAATCCAACACAAATAATTGATTTATATGCTAAATGGGCTAATTCTTATCAAGAAAATCAAGTTACCATAATTTACGATACTATGTATAATAGTACTCGCAAAATGGCTGAAGCAATAGCATGTGGTATTAGTGAAGAATCTCCAGAAACTAAAATACAATTACTAAATACTGGTACTGGAGATAAAAGTGATATTATTACCGAAATTTTCCGTTCTAAAATGTTAATTGCTGGTTCTCCAACTGTAAATAATGGAATCTCAACATCTATGGCCGGACTATTAGAGGAAATTAAAGGTTTTGCATTAACTGGTAAAAAAGGTTCTGCTTTTGGTAGCTATGGTTGGAATCCATTAGGAGTAAAATCAATAAGTAATAAATTACAAGAAGGTGGATTCGAATTAGTTGGTGAAGGGATGAAAGTAAATTGGAATCCAGACGAAAAAGCACTTTCTGATTGTAAAGAATATGGAAAAATGTTAGCAAAATCATTATAATATTTTAGAAATAGATAAAACAATGAATTAACATAAAACAACCCACTTAATATTAAGTGGGTTGTTTTTTTAAAAAGTTAAATAGTAAAATATTAATAATTCAAACTAGAATTTTCCATTTTTATGCTTTTCAGTAAGAATTTGTAGCATTTCTTTTGTCATTAAATCCATATCATAATTTGGTTTCCAATTCCATTCACTACGAGCTGCAGAATCATCTATAGTCTTGGGCCATGAATCTGCTATATCTTGTCTAAAATCAGGAGCATAAGAAATTTCAAATTCCGGCATATATTTTTTAATATTTTCAGCTAAAGTCTTTGGATCAAAGCTAAATGCAGCAACATTAAAATCGCTATGATGCTTTAAATTTGCAAAATCAGCTTCTGCTAAACTTATTGTAGCATTTATGCAGTCTGGCATATACATCATAGGTAATGTAGCATCTTCTTTTAGGAAGCAAGTATATTTTTTATTTTTTACTGCTTCATAGAAAATTTCAACAGCATAATCAGTAGTGCCACCACCTGGAAGAGTCTCAGAAGAAATAATTCCGGGATATCTCAATCCTCTGCAATCTAATCCATATTTTTGTACATAATAATCACAAAGTCTTTCACCGCATACTTTAGTAACGCCATACATAGTAGTAGGTTTTAAGACAGAATCTTGTGGAGTATTAAATTTAGGAGCATCAGGACCCCACACTGCCATAGAGCTTGGAATAATTACTTTTTTTACATTATTTAATCTTGCAGTTTCAAGAACATTAATACTACCATTCATATTAATATTCCAGCATAAGATAGGATCTTTTTCACCTGTAGCTGATAGAATTGCTGCTAAATGGAAAATAGTATCAATATTATATTGTTTAATTATTTTAGCTAATTCTTCTTTATTGGTTACATCGAGTGTATGAAACGGTCCAGTACCTGCTAATGCTTCATTACATTCTTTGCGAATATCGGTAGCTATTACATTATCATTACCGTATTTTTTCTTAAGAGCTAATGTTAATTCGGTCCCTATTTGACCAAGAGCTCCAGTAACCAATATATTTTTCATTTTGAAAATCCTTATAAAACAATTCTTCGAAATATTTAATTAATATGAACTACAAAATTAAATAAGAATTTAGAATTAATTATTATTTTTATAAAAAATTATATAAAAAATCTTATTAATAAAAGATAAGCCCTTCATTAATAAAAGGGCTTATTCTAAAATTTATAATATATTTTATGTAAAAGTGAAATAACTATTATTGCAAATTATTTAATAATTCCATTACATCTTTGGTTTCTCGAATATCTTCTTCTTTTCCTATTGCACCATTTTGAATATATCTTAATTTTCCATATTTGTCAATAAATAATCTGACAGGTAGTCCGGTAATTCCTAAAGTACGAGCAAAATCACCATCAGTATCAAAAAATACTTGAAGCCCTTTTAAATCATCAATATTAAATATTTTGTTATCAAGTTTTTGGTTCTCAAAAGTATTAATTGCTATCATAGATATATTATTACCACTTTTGAGTGATTGATTAATTTCAGAAAAAGAAAGAAGTGAGTTTTCGCATGGTTCGCACCAGCTAGAGAATAATTCAATGACTAAAATATCTTTTCTCATTAGTGATAAATCTACGATAATGTCATCTTTGTTTTTTAGGACAGGTAGTTTAATATCTTCATTTACTAATTTTGCATAAATTGAGTTTTGTCTAGTAATTTTCGCATTAAATGATAGTGAATCATAATATTTATCATATTCACGATTTCTAAATAAATAATTAAAAGTTCTTTGATTAATATCTTTGATAATTTTTGTGTCAAATCCACTAGCAAAGGCTTGTTCAGTTACATTAAGTGCTTCATTATCAAGTTTACTATTATAAAATGCAATTGCAAGATTTTCGTATAATTTTGCTGGAGGATTTACAAATAAATCTTTTGCTAAAAGGATGTAATCTATTGCTCTTTTTGGTTGTTTAGTTTGCAAGAAATATTCACCAAATGCTCTGTAAGTTTCTGCTAAATAGTTATTTAAATCGATTTTCCATTGATATTCAGGAATTGAAGAATTACGAGAAATATTACTATTATTTTTTAGTCTTGTAATAATTGTTTCAAACATTTTCTCTGCATCAGCTCTACTATTTTTCTTCTCTAAATAGGCAAAAGCTAATCTTAGTGCTTGGAAAGGAGGAATATAATTATTACTTTCTAATATTGATTTAGCAGCTTCTAAATCGCTATTTTCTATGTAAATTTGAGCGATTTTATCAATTACTTCATTTTTTTTGCTTGAATTTGGATATTGTTTTATGAAAATATTAGCGAGTTGAATATATTCATTACTTTTTTTTGCACTTAATTTTGTATAAAAGTTTTGCTCAGATAGATTACCTAATGGATATTTTTTTAAAATTATTTTTGAAATTTCATCAACATCAGATTTTTTTTCTTCTGCTGTATAAATGTTATAAAGTAAGAGTAGTTCTTTCTCCGATAAATTCTGTGGTGATGAAATTAGACTTTTAATTTTACTATCAATTATATTTGTACTATTATTCATTGATTGCTTTGTAAGCAAAGCTATCAAGTTATTTGGATAATTTTTAATTTCCAAATCAATATCTTGAAGTGATTCAATATAATTTACACTTGAATTATTATAATTATTTAATGCATTTACTTCGTAAAGTGATTTAAAATAATATGAATTTTGCACCGGTTGATTATTTTGGTAAATTATAATGGGAAGAGTTTCGCTATAATTCCCATTCTCTGGTATAACTCTTACAACTACAAATTCACTTTCTGGTGCTTTTTCTATGGAAATATTTCTTTGACCAATGCTTTGCGAAGTTTCATTAATAATTGGATTGTTATTATTTAAATAAAAAGAATACGAAATAATATGCATTTTAGATGAATTCCCTGTAGTAATTGCGGAATTATTTAGAGTAAGATTAATATAAGTATCAAACTTATTTACTTGTTTATCTAAAATAAGCTCTGCATTAAGCGAACTAAAGCATAAAATTAAAACTAAAAAAGGTAATACAAACTGTTTCATAGTGATATATTTCATAATTATAAATATTTCTAGTAAAAAAATATGTTTTACTTTTATACGAAAAAATAAATTATCCGTTACATAAATAAAATTGACAAAAAATAATACTTATTTTATTTAAGTATATATTTATACAATATTAGACATTTTAACTCAAATTATATTATTTGATATTAAATTTATTGTTTTATTTAGAAATATTTGATTTTCTAAATTTTCTTTATTAATTTTGATGCTTATTAATTTAAAATCAATTTATTAGGAATAACAATGTATTCTAACATTCAAAATTTATTAGGCGACAAAGCAGAATATTTATTAAATTTCAATGCTCCTAAAATCGCTAAAGCAAGTATAACTACACCATCTCCGAATTTCGTTGATGAGGTTTTCATGAACTCTGATAGAAATAATAAAGTACTTGGGAATTTGCAATGGATTTTTAATCACGGCAGATTAGCAAATACTGGTTATGTATCAATTTTACCTGTTGATCAAGGTATAGAGCATTCAGCAGGAGCAAGTTTTGCAAAAAATCCACAATATTTTGACCCAGAAAACATTGTAAAATTAGCTATTGAAGGTGGCTGCAATGCAGTAGCATCGACTTTTGGAGTGTTGGGTTTAGTCTCAAGGAAATATGCACATAAAATTCCATTTATTGTAAAAATTAATCATAATGAGCTAATGACTTATCCAAATAGCTTTGATCAAATTATGTTCGGTACAATTGAGCAAGCATATAATATGGGAGCAGCAGCAGTAGGAGCTACAATATACTTCGGTAGTGAAAATTCAAGAAGACAAATAATAGAGGTATCTGAAGCTTTTGCTTTAGCTCACGAATTAGGAATGGCAACTATTTTATGGTGCTATTTAAGAAATGATTCATTCAAAAGCGATAAAGATTATCATGTCGCAAGTGATTTAACAGGTCAGGCAAACCACTTAGGCGTAACCATTGGTGCTGATATTATTAAGCAAAAATTACCAGAAAATAATTTTGGATTTAAAGCTCTCAATATGGGTAATTCATCTTATGGTAAATTTGATGAAAGAATTTATACTGAACTTAATTCAGACCACCCAATTGATTTATGCCGTTATCAAGTAGCAAATTGCTATATGGGGAAATGTGGTTTAATTAATTCAGGAGGAGCAAGTGGTAAAAATGATCTAAGTGAGGCTGCGGTTACTGCTGTAATTAATAAAAGAGCTGGCGGAATGGGTCTAATTTCAGGAAGAAAAGCTTTCCAAAAACCAATGGATGAAGGAGCGAAATTGCTGAATACTATCCAAGATGTTTATTTATGCAAAGATGTTACTATTGCTTAATATTCTTCTCTAAAGTGAATTAATTAAAAGATGTTTTTCTCAATCCTATAAAAAAATGGCTATTGATTTTAAAAGTTTATTTGCAAAATATAAACCATATCTTGTTATTGCAGGTGCATTTTTTGCAATTTTAATTACTCTAATATTTATTTTAAATCAATTCTTATTACCATTATTTATTCATAGTGGTGAATCAGTAAAAGTACCAAATTTCGTAGGAATGAAAATTGAGAATGCTAACATTTTAATTAATGATATTAATTTGGATGTGGAGAGAATTAGCGAACAATATAGCGAAGTAATACCGAATGGCGTAATAATAAATCAAGTTCCTAAAGCAGGATTATATGTAAAAGAAGGGCGTAATGTATATTTGACAGTTTCAAAAGGAAAAGAAACTGTAAAAATGCCATTCTTAATAGGGCAAACCATATGGAGCGCACGCAGAACAATTCAATCTACTGGGCTGTTAGTAGGGGAGATTTCATACGCTGCTAGCGAATCTTATGGGAAAGATACTGTAATGGTGCAAAGCATAAATGCAGGACAAGATGTAGTCTATGGCCAACAAATTAATCTAGTGATTAGTCGCGGATCTGATAATCAAGTTTATGCACCAAATTTAGTTGGATTGTCTTTATATGAAGCAGAAGCCTTAGCAAATGAATCACAATTAAGTATTACTTCCATTGATACCGTAGATCACGATACATTTATAACAGGTACCGTTACATATCAAACACCGAATTCAGGTGCTTTGATAAATAAAACGACTGGAATCAAAATCTCGATTTCGAGATAAAATCTAAAATTATTTAGAAATAAATAAGCCAAGCTTTAAAAAAAGCTTGGCTTTTATATATTATTATATGTATAACAATTCTTAATTAGTTTCTTTAGAAAAGGCAGATTTAAGAAATGTAGAAAATGATAAAGATTTATTAAAATCTTCCTCAGTTAATTCATTATGCTTTTGATTATTTAATTGAGATTTGACTTGTCTTTTTAATAATTCAGCTTGCTTTTGCTTATTAGTGCTTAAAGCTGAATTATTCTGCCCATAAATTGATTTGTAATTGTCTGATAAAGATTTTGTGTTAGGAATTGAATTTTTCGTTAAATCAGAAATTAAATTAATTCCATTATCACTTACCCCAAGCAAAAGAGTTTTATTATCAGCTTTTACTAAAATAATATGACTTTTAGATGATAACGATGTTTTTGATAATATTTGAATATTGTGGTTATTATTTTTTGTGAGATTATTCTTTTTTGAATATCTCTTTAGCATCATAAGTATGGCGACTAAAGCTATAACAATAACGCTAAGCGATAAAAACGCTTTTAATATAGTTCCATCCATTTATTGAGAATCCTTTCTTATAAATTATTTGTTTTTTAATGATCTTAGCCTATCCGAAGGATCAACTAAGGTAGTAATTCTTATACCGAAATGCTTATCAATTACTACAACTTCGCCTTCAGCTACTTTTTTCCCGTTGATTAATACATCGACAGGTTCGCTTACAAGTTTATCAAATTCTATTACAGATCCTCTACCTAACCGGAGGATGTCTCTTATAAGCATATTTGTTCTGCCTAGTTCGATTGATACAGGTAATTGTAAGTCGTATAATAATTCCATTTTGGGATCTGAATGACCATTTAAAATGGAATTTGTGTCGCCCATACCATCTAAATCAGGGAAAGAAATATTATCGATATTTTGTTGAATTTGATTTGGTTCAATTGATACTTCAGCATTGCTTGGAGAACCACCTGTTCCATTTATTAAAGCATCAATTTCATCTTGAGACATTGACATTTATTGTTCCTCTTTATATGTTATATCGTCATCTATTAATTCATCTTCTTGTAAAACACTAGTAATTCTTACTGCTTTTTTGCCTTCAGAACTGCCCGGTCTTGCACCTAACTTTCTCTTACCGGCAATAATTAGCTCTATTTCGTCGTTGATATTTTTTTTCATTTTGATAATATCTCCGAGTTGTAATTCAAGTAATTCTTTTACAGAAATAGCTGCTTTGCCAAGCTCAGCAATAATAGGAAGAGTAGTAGTGGATATTTGTTGCTGAAGCAAATCCATATTTTCTTTAATCCTATTTGGAGATTGCTTTGATGTTTGAGTAGTAACTTGTTGTCGGTTTAATCTTGCTAGAACTTCTTCTAAAGCAAATGTAGGGAAGCATAAATTCATTAAATATGTATTTGAACCAATATTTACATCTAATGAAACTACAATTACAATTTCTGATGAAGGAGCTACTTGTACAAAATCTGCTTCCATTTCTAATCGTTCATACTTAAAATTTAATTCTGCAATAGATCGCCATGCTTTTCCTAAATCTGCTAAAGCATGTTCAATAACAGGCTTTATTACTGCTTGCTCGATTGTAGTTATTGTTCTAGCTTTTGGCATTAAATCAGCATTACCACCTAATAATCTTTCGATGATAGTAAAAGCAAGTTGCGGGGAAATTTCAAAAATTCCATTTCCATCTGTACCTTCAATATCAAATACATAAAGGCAACTAGGATTAGAAACCGAAAGGATAAACTCTGAATAAAATAATTGATCTACTGAAGTAATTGAAATATTTACAAGTGTTTGTAGCTTTGATACTAAAAAGTAACCAAAAGATTCAGCGAAGCTTTCATGCACATTTTGCAAAGTACGAACTTGATTTTTAGAAATTCTATTAGGTCTTCTAAAGTCATAATTCGAGACTTCATTTTTCGAAAATTTATCACTTAGAATATCATCGACACTTACAGTACCTGATGACATATCACTAAGCAAACTATCAATTTCATTCTGAGATAATAAATCCGACATATCTATGTTTTACAATTTTATTTTAATAATTATTATTAAATTAAATTCTTAAGCTCTTTGAGTTACAAATTTTGGAATAGAAATTTTATGTAAATATATTTTATCTTTTAAGAAAATAGGGTATAATTCCTTATACAAAACGCTATCTAAATTACTTCTTTCATTAATAATTAATTCAATATTTCTATTTCCACAATATTTAGTAACAACTGATGATATTTCACTATTTAATTTTGGCGAAAATTCAGTTGCTGCTCCATGTCCACCACCTTCTTCAGCACTAATTATATTTTTAAATTCTATACCAATTTGTAGTACAACATACCAGTCAGGAGGATTAGTATTTGTAATAATATCTTGAGTCTGATAAAATGATAAATCTTTTAAAGTACCATTTTTAGCTTCATGTTTAATTTTTCCAAGTTCTTCATTAAATTTAATAGTTTCTTCATCTAAGACATATTCTTTTTTAATGATTTCTTTGTTGCCACTATTATTATTATTGTTTGAAGCTAATATATCAGGTCTGATTAAAAACCAATATAGCGCAAAAATTATTAATATAACTACAATTAATGTACCACCCATAATTAGTATTATAGATTTCATTCCTAAATCAGAATACTTCTTTTTTGGTTTTTCTGGTACTTGTACTTCTTCAGAAGTAGTTTGTTCAGCATCTTTAGGTTCTTTTTCTTTTTTTTCTTTAGCCATTTTATATCAATAAATACATTGAAAAATATAATTAATTAAAAATCGTGCCATTAAAAATAATATGTTTTAATGGCACTGTTTATAATAGTTTACTGCAATTTTCTTCATGAAATGAATTTTATTGCAGTTTACATATTTTCTATTTTATACAATTGCACAATATTATACAATTATTTTAAAATAATAAATTATTAAGGTTTAGGGATAATAATATTTGAATTTTTTATGTTGAAATTTTCATTGATTACATTTTCAACTTCAAGTAATGTATTTTCCAATACATCATTAATAATCCGAATATCAAATTCATTAATCTTTTCAATTTCGTCGCGATAACGTGCTAATCTGTTTTTGATTTGCTCAGATGATTCTGTCCCTCTTAGTTTTAATCTTTCTTGCAACACATCAAAAGATGGAGGAAGCAAAAATAAGAGAAGAGCTTCTTTATCATAGATTTTTTTTATTGAAAGAGCACCTTTTACGTCAATATCAAAAATTACAAATTTATTATTTTCTAAAATCCCATTAATATGACTTTTTAAAGTTCCATAATAATTATCAAATATTCTTTCATACTCGATAAATTGGTTATCGGCAATTTTAAATAAAAATTCTTCTTTTGTAATAAAAAAGTAATTTTTCCCATCAATTTCATTTTCTCTTTGAGCTCTAGTAGTAGCAGATATAGAAAATTCGAATTCAGGAAATTTGCTTAATATATGCTTTGTTACAGTGGATTTTCCACCTCCACTTGGAGATGAAATGATTAATAATTTTTTCATCTTATTCATTTTCTTCAGTGTTTGGAGCAGCTACATATAGAGCTTTTGCAATGCGTTTACGTTTTTTAGAATTTTCTGGATTTGAAATTTCAATTTCTACTTTTTGATTAAATTTATTTTCATTATTAGTATCTAAATATGTTGATTTAGCACCAGCAGTATTCTTAAAATCATTACCTAAATCGCTTTCAAATGTAGAAAAGCTAGATTTTTCTTGTCGAGAATTAACATTTTGATTTGGATTATTATTGGTGAATCTATTTTTATAATTTGAACTATGGTGATTAGGTTTATAATTCGAATTTTGATTATTAGTTCTGTTATTATTATTTCTATTTTTGTTGAAATTATTTTGAGTTTGATTATTACCTTTATAATTTTTTTGATTTTTATTAAAAGGTTTATCTCCCTTATTTTTATTAAAGTTATTATTTCGATTTAGCTTATTTTTGTTGTTAAAATTTTTCTTAGCTTGTTTTGCTTCTTCCTTTTCAGCTAATTTCTTTTCTCTAGCTTGTTTAGCTTCTTTTGCTTTAAGTTCACGTTTAATATGTTTTTCACCAATTTTTCTTTTTTTCTTGAAATACCAATCAGTTACTTGATCAATCGTTTCTATCCATTCATCTGGATAAACGAATACCATAAAAACTTTATCTTCTTCTTCTTGTTCAATTTTATCAGGATCTTTGCCATTTGCTTCTAAGTATTTTTCGTGAGTCCAATATGCGATTTTCCTTAAATCGTTTCTGCTATAGACAAAGTCTCGATCATTTAGCCGTGTATAAATTGTAGTTGGCATAATTATTATAATTATATGTTAAGTATGTAAAATTATTAAATAATTTTAAAATATAGCTGTTTTCTTTAATATTCTTGAGAAAGTTCGACGATTAATTTGTTCTTTAACTTGATAAAAATGTAATAACTTTATATCATTATATGCTCAAATCAATTTTCCATTTAATTATGGATTTGTTATTTTTTTGAGATGTTTTTTCAAAAGGTATAATTTTATCTTCTAAATAATTTGTTGAGCTAGTATTTTTATTGGTAATGTTAATTAATGTTGCTTTTTCTAATACCCCATAAGCAATTGATGTATCAACCTCATATACATTTATTGTATTAAATAAACCATTTCCATTTTCAATATTAATGGAAATTGATATTTTCTTGACTCTTTTTAACTCGTTAATGTTTTCATTATCTACGGAAATAAACGTGATTTTGTTTTCTTTATTGTTTATTATTTTAAAAAAATGAGAAATATATAAATTTAATTCAATGGTGCTTTTATCATAAATTGTATCAATGATATCGATTGAAGTAGAATTAAAAGTAATTTCTCGAATGCATTTATTCCCAAATCCTGAATGCACTCCTATGATTTTATTATGAGTTAAGTTTGTTATTTTGCTCTTTGTATTATTTCCTTTTAACCAAAATAAATCATCTTGAGTTTTATTCGACCAGTAGTTTTGTTCTTTTCCTCTTACGTTAATAACATTATGATAGCTTGTACCTCTAAATTTATTTCTTTGATTAGGATCTGCAGTATAAGTAAATGTTCCATTATCAATTAAAAAATCTTTGTTGTCTATTTTAAGTAATAGATTTAATTGATCATTATGTGAATGACCACCTTTACCTAATTGACCAATTTTACCGCATTTAAATGATGCAATATATTTTTCATTTTTAAATAAATAAAGACCTAAATTTTTAAAAAATAATTGATTTTTATTTAATCTTAGATTGAATTTATTACTATAATTAATGAAAAAGTTTTCTAATTCTGATTTTTCATCACATAATAATTTTATTAATTGAGAATAAAATTCATAGTCAATAGCAAGATCCGATGAATTATTATCAATTGTGATATTTTTATAATGATACTTTGGAATTAATTTAAGAAATTTCCCACTATCATTGTCACCGATATTCCAAGAAGAATTATTGATAATATTTGAATAAGAAAAGGAAAGAATATTATTTAATCTATCATTAATATTTTTTGAAATTGATGGAATTAAATTTTTTACTTTTAATTTGTTATTGTTGGCTTTAGAGAAAATGTTAGCTAATTGCTTATCAGAGAGCGAAGATAAAGAAATTAATGCAATTGAAATCATTTCAAAACAAAAATAATGATATTGAGTAGATCCCTCGAAATTAGAACCATCGGAATTAAATTGATATATTATTTCATTAAATAGTTCCGAAGTCGCCATTGTCAAATAGTTTACATTTCCCTCCATATTTTGAGTAATAATACAAGTAATTATAATTGAACATATACTCGCTAAATAGTGATTTCCACGCATCCCAGATGACCATTCTAAATTTTCTATACTATGATCGATATGCGACTTAATTGAATTAAGGATAATATTTTTAAATTCTTTAGAGAACTCAATTCCTTCAGAAATTAATAATTGAAAAGATACAATTATACTTAACATTCTAATTGATACATCCATTGTGGACTTCCATTGAATACCGAAATAGCGAGGATTTGAAGCAATAAAATCAATAATTTGATTTTGATATTCATTGAGAATTATTTCTGGAGAGATATTAATTTTATTAGCTAATGCTAATTTATATGCAATAGGGAATATAAGTAAATGTTGCATTCTGCCGATTTCCCATGGCACTTTTACATCTGCACCGAGCTTATCTCCGTATTTTAAATTTTTAGAAATTTCATTTTCATTCCACCGATAACCTGAAATGAAATCACATTGCCAATCTATTAATTTATTGAGCAGGGAGTAATGAAATAATATTTTCAGAAATAGCACGATTTTGAGGATTAATATATCGTTGTATAAATTCATTTTTAGTTGTATAATTCAATTCCTGAAAGTATTTAGACTGGTTAAAACCTTTATATCTTTCATTGTGAGCTACATGAGTTATACCTGAACCAAGCAAATCGAATTTATGTTCAATAAATTGATTTACTACATTTTCTATAATTGTAGTTTGATTTTCAAAATATGAAATATTTGGTAATTTGAAAATTTCAAATAATTTTAAATCATGATATTCTTTATTATTAAAAGTATTATTATGTTTTAAATATTTTTTTAAAGTAATATTTTTTATTTTTTTAATAGGTAATTCGCTAATTTTGTTAGCCAAAATTAGTGGCGAAATTTGAAATAATCTTTTAATTTTATAAAACTGAATCATTTAAATAGAATTTAAAAAGAAAGTTTTAAAATAGGTCTAGTCAAAATATAAAATTTTACAAAAATACTTTATTATATTTAATATTTTAATATTTATTTTTAATTTTTTAAGAACTATGAAAGAAATACTAATCTCCCGGAGTCTCGATTTTAGTGATTATGAAATATTAATTCGCCAGAGAGGGAATTATGAATATACTGCATATTCACCTCAACTCAATTATATGGTGAAATCTGATGACATATTAAAAGCAAAAGAAATGCTTTTTAAGAAAATTAATTCTCATATTAATTTTAATATGAATAATCCTGATCTTGTCGATGA